>JABAZK010000038.1 GCA_018608485.1 Flavobacteriaceae bacterium
AAAAACAAATGTTGCCTAAAGTTTTTTATCAAGGAAAAACTATTATTTTTATGGCTGATTTATTACCAACTATAGGTCACATACCTGTACCTTATGTTATGGGGTATGACACAAGACCATTGTTAACAATAAAAGAAAAAGAAGCTTTTTTAAGTGAAGCTGCAGACAATGAATATTTTTTGTTTTTAGAGCATGATGCTTATTCTGAAATTTGTACTGTACAACAAACAAACAAAGGAGTTAGATTAAAAGAAACACATAAATTTAAAGATATATTTAATTAAAATAAACAAACCATGAAATTTTTAAAACCCTTAATTTTTATTACAATTTTTACTTTTTTACTTGGAAGCTGTAAATCTATTTCAACGATTCCAGTACCAAAACCTTCTTCATATAGTGTAACTGCTATTGCAAAAAAAGCTCCTTTAACAGAGGAAGAAAGTAAGTTTTGGGGACATAGTGATCTAGTTACAGATTCAATTCCAGGAATGAGTTTAGACAAAGCCTATGATTTTTTACAAGGGAAAAAAGGAATTGAAGTAGTTGTTGGTGTGGTAGATTCTGGAACAGATTTATTACATGAAGATTTAAAAAATGTAGCTTGGGTAAATTCTAAAGAAATACCATCAAATGGAATAGATGACGACAAAAATGGTTATGTAGATGATATTAATGGATGGAACTTTTTAGGAACTATTTATAAGGAACATTTAGAGTATCAGCGTATTGTTAAAGATCCATCCATAGCAAATGAAGAATCAGTAAAAGATGCTACTAAATTTTATGATGAAAAAGTTGAAGCAGCTAAGAAAAACGAAAAACAGTATGGGCAAATGTTGAAAATGGTCACCAATGCGGATGACGCTCTTTCTAAACACTTTGATAAAATTAATTATTCTAAAGACGAAGTTACAAAAGTGGTAACTGAAGATTCGGCTTTAAAACAAAGTATAGAAGTTGCAAAACAAATGTACGGCTTCGGTTTAAGCTCTTTAGCTCAAGCAAAACAAGAACTTTCAAAATTAGTTGAAAATGCTTCCTCAATGTTAAGTGGCGAAGATTTGAAAAAAGATTATAGAAGTGTTTTAGGGGATGATCCGAATACAATGGACAACATTTCTTATGGTGACGCAGCTACAGGGCACTCTACAAAAGATGAAGCTCACGGAACTCATGTTTCTGGCATCATAGGCGCATCAAGAAATAATAACATTGGAATGAATGGAGTAGCAACTAATGTAAAAATTATGGCGGTAAGAGCGGTTCCAGATGGTGATGAATATGATAAAGATGTAGCTTTAGGGTTGCGTTATGCAGTAGATAACGGAGCAAAAATAATTAATACTAGTTTTGGAAAAGGCTTTTCTCCCAAGAAAGAGTGGGTATATGAAGCAATTTTATATGCCGCCTCTAAAGATGTTTTAATTGTAAATGCTGCTGGAAATGATGGGAAAAATATGGACGTTGAAAAAACATTTCCAAACGATTCAAGAGATTTAGTCACAGAAATTTCTGATAATGTATTAACGGTTGGTGCTATGAGTGCTAATTATGATGAAAATTTACCGGCATCTTTTTCTAACTATGGTAAAATTAATGTTGATGTTTTTGCTCCTGGTGTACAAATTTATTCAACAACACCAGAGGGAGAATATGCTAAGTTTAGTGGAACTTCTATGGCAGCTCCCTCAACAGCTGGAGTTGCAGCACTATTAAGGTCTTATTACCCAAAATTATCTGCTAGCCAAGTAAAACATATCTTAATGAATTCTGGAACGATGATTAATTTTGATGTGATTAAGCCAGGTTCAAGATCTAGAGAAAAACCAACAGGAGAAAAAGTTTCGTTTTCAGAGTTATCAGTTTCGGGAAGAGTTGTCAATGCTTATAATGCGCTTAAGATGGCAGATTATATGGTTAACGGAAAGAACTAAAAAAACTATCCATGAAGAAAATAATCCTATTTTTATGTGTCTCAACTTGTTTGAGTTTCTATGGTCAACAAAACTATAATTATTGGCAGCAACATGTTGATTATACTATGGATATTGATGTAGATGTCACTAAGTTTCAATACAAGGGAACTCAGAAGCTAGTGTACACAAATAATTCGCCAGATGACTTATCTCATGTGTATTATCATCTTTATTTCAATGCTTTTCAACCAAATTCTCAAATGGATGTTCGTTCTAGAAATATTCAAGATCCAGATGGAAGAGTTACCAATAGAATTAGCAAATTAAAACCTGAAGAGATTGGTTATATTAACATAGGTTCTTTAAAACAAGATGGGAAAAATGTTCAATATAAAGTTGTAGGAACTATTTTAGAAGTAACCCTGAGTACGCCAATAAAAAGTGGTAAAAGTTCAACATTTGACATGACATATGATGCTCAAGTTCCCAAACAAATTAGACGTTCAGGTCAAACAAATAAAGAAGGAGTTGTTCTTTCTATGGCACAATGGTACCCAAAAATGGCTGAATATGATTTTGAAGGATGGCATACACCTCCCTACATAGCAAGAGAGTTTCATGGTGTTTGGGGAGATTTTGATGTTACCATTCATATTGATAAAAACTATACGATAGGAGGAACAGGATATCTACAAAACCCTCAAGAAATAGGTCATGGGTATGAAGACAAATCAAAAAAATTAAAAAAATCAAAAAGTGAAAAATTAAGTTGGCATTTTAAAGCCCCAAATGTTCATGATTTCATGTGGGCTGCAGATCCAGATTATAATCATGACATTCTAAAAACAGCTGATGGAATTGATTTACATTTTTTTTATAAAAAAAACTTAGAAGAAAAGTATTTAAAAAACTGGAAAGACTTACAACCAAAAACAGCTCAGCTAATGAGTTTTTTCAGTAAAAATGTTGGCCAGTATCCTTACAAACAATACTCAGTAATTCAAGGAGGTGACGGAGGCATGGAGTATGCGATGTCAACTCTTATAACTGGTAAGAGAGGTTTTGGTAGTTTGTTGGGGGTAACCTCTCACGAGATGGCACATACCTGGTTTCA
>JABAZK010000046.1 GCA_018608485.1 Flavobacteriaceae bacterium
TTGTACCTGTTTGGTTGGATGAAGGTCCTTCATAGGTGATGCCTATAACTACTCTAGTTGTCGTAGCCTCACTTTCATTTCCACTGGCATCTGTTGCCGTAACTGATAGAGTAGATCCATTACTTTGTGCTGAAGATAGTGTAACACTATAGTTTCCATCACTATCAGCAGTAGCTGTTCCTATTACGTCTCCATCACTATCTGTAACCGTTACCGTACTACCAGCTTCTGCTGTTCCTGTAACTGTTGTTGCAGAGGCAGGACCTACTGTTGGTACACTTGGCGGACTTGTATCTGCAGTAGTATCATCACTAGCATTTAAGCCTGTGGTTTCATAAGTCTCTGTTCCGGAAGAATCATTATACGCATAGACTTGGAAGTAATAGGTAGTTCCTGGATCTAAATCTGTAACAGTAATATCTGGTGATGCCGAAGTTCCAAAATAAACCGGCTGTTGTCCTGAATCATTCCATGATAAGTCTGCCGTAGGCTCATCTCCGTTTGATGGTGCTGTAAATGAGTTGCTATCATTAATATAAATAGCATATCCATCAGCGCCTCCTGACGGCGCTGTAAAACTTTCTAGGTTAAGCGTTGAAGTAGTTTCTGTGCCAAATACTGCAGAAGTAGCCCGGCATGCTGCTTCTGAAAAACCAGAAATGTTGACAGATTGAATACTATTCTGCATATTATTATTTAGTTGTAGTTTACCATAATTTTGTTCTGTGGGATGTACTTGATTTCTTATACCATTAGAATATGAATCAGAAGTACCGTCTCCCATTAACCAAACCTGAGTAGCATAAGCTGCATCTAAAGTATTAAGCTGAAAATTAGTTAAGTTACCTCCAGAGTTATAATGTCCATAAATGTTACCGATTTTATAATCATTTAACCAACCCATAGGGTCTGTTATCATAGCTTTAATCTCAGCATCATTCGGCATAGGGTCATTAAGTTTTAAAGTAGTAACTACCATACTAGCTACTTGACCATGGAAACTTCTATTAGAACCTCTACCACCAATAGTAAAGTCACCAGTAACACTTCTGTCCATTCTGTTTCCAGTACTTATCCAGTTAGACGAAGTAGATTGGTTAGCACCTAAAGTAGTAAAGTTATCTCCATTACTATCAGTCATTACTCTAATATCAAAAGCATCTGCTAAGTTAGCAGCAGTAGCATTAGAACTATTAAATCTACCTCCATTGTGAGCTATATAAACTCCGAACCATCGGCCCGTCGCTGAAGAAGGTATTCCTAGAAATCTACATTCATTGTTACTAGAGCCTCTACCCCATCCAAAATATACCCAACCATTAGCATCAAGTCTTAAATAGATGTTGTCATCAGTAGAACCAGCTCCTTCTCCACTATTCCAAATATGTTGGTTACTACCATTTCTATCAGTCTTAAACATTATAGTAGTTGCCCAAGGTCTACCAGCTCCTACATCAGTAGTATATCCTAAATTAGCATTAGTACCTAGAGCAACTGTTTGGCTTTGACCTACCATTCTAATAGCATTAACTCCAGTATTTTGACTGACTTGCTTTAAGTGTTGATTGTCACCATTAAAATCAACTCCTTTATTCCAAGACGTATCGTTGCAAGTAGTTTGAGAGAATGTAAATGATGAGAAAATTATAGTGAATAATAATACTAAAATTTGGTTTATTTTGGATAGCATATTTATTATTTTTTAAAAATTATAATACTTAGTACAAAATTACTATCTAGAATGAGTTTAGATAGTATTTTATTGGGTAGAAACTAGTATCTTTTTTGCCGATTTGTTATTTATTTGGTTGTTAAATGTTCTCTTTTTTATTTTTAGTTTTTTTGAAGATTTATTTTTGCTAAAGTGCTGTTGCAGAAATTAATCTCCTTTTATCAATTATTTTAAAAGTTATCTAATGTCTTTTTGAATTTATAGTACCCTCTTTTGGTAGACTATTTACTCGCACTTTTTGAGGAGTTAAAATTGAGAGTTTCCATCAACTTTAAAATAAGTTGATTGATAAAAAAATAAAGTTATTTAGTAGTTGATCAGGGGCCCTTTCACTTGACAAATACATCCCATCAAAAAGTTATAGGTCTAACTAATTTTTAGTGCATCCTGAAAATTAGAATCTGTAATTGAAGTTTGAGAGAATAATACTATTGTTAGTATCATCATCATAAATGGTAGGGTAATCTTTTTCATGATAAGGGGTTAATTTTTTTTCCAAAATTAATTAATAATTCTATTTCACATAACACGTATAAATACCTGTTTTTTTTTAAAATAAATTTGAGTTAGAACTAAATATTAATAATAAGTAGTCTATTGAAAGGTGCCTAAAAAAATCCGAACATTCTTTTTCGGATTTTTTGTTTTATAAGTGGTTTATTGGGAGATGATTTTTGTGTTTATGAAAAGCTAACAACAAAAAAACCAACTACTTCTTTACAATTTCCGTTGGCATAATAAATCTAAACACATGAATATTAAAATTATTTATTATTTATTTTATAATTTAGTTATTACAAAAAATTTGCGGAAAAAATTTATACATAAAAAATATGATTAGACTTTTTAAAAAAGATAAAAAGAAATTTATTAATTCTCGAAAAATTAGAAATTATTTAGCGTATTCTATTGGTGAGATTATTCTAGTTGTAATTGGGATTTTAATAGCTGTTTATATAAACAATTGGGATTTAAACCAACTGAAACAAGATAACGGTGTTAAAGCCCTAAAAATAGTAAAGAGAGACTTACAAACTGAAAAATATGTTTTAGAGGATTTTAAAAAAAGATATAGTTATACTAGAAAATATTTGATTGATATTTTATATAACAATAAAACAGATAATCTAGACTCTTTAAAGTTTCATTTCGGACCCTATGTTCATTACAAAATGAATTCAGAATATATTAGTCTTAAATCAAGTGGAAAATTAAATTTAATTTCAAATAGTAAATTGAGGTCTAAACTTGTTAATTTCTATGAAGTGTACTATTCTATTTATAAAGAATTAGAAGA
>JABAZK010000066.1 GCA_018608485.1 Flavobacteriaceae bacterium
TATTTTTTTTTAGAAATTTAGAATGAAGAATTGCAATCAAATATTTCCATTTGAAAAACAGTGTAAAAATGATTTGTTCTATTATCATTGTAGCGTTTGCATGGTAACTAGCTTAAAGTATTCTCCTTTTTTAGCCAATAATTCTTCGTGTTTCCCTTGTTCAATAATGATTCCTTTTCTCAATACAACTATATTATCGGCGTTTTGAATGGTAGATAATCTATGAGCAATAACTAATGATGTTCTATTTTTCATCATTTTTTCTAGAGCTGTTTGAACCAACTGTTCAGATTCTGTATCTAATGCAGAGGTTGCTTCATCTAAAATCATAATTGGAGGATTTTTTAAAACTGCTCTGGCAATTGATAAACGTTGTTTTTGACCTCCAGATAATTTATTTCCTCCATCTCCAATATTAGTTTCGTATTGCTTTGGAAGTTCTTTAATAAATTCATGAGCATTGGCTATGTCCGCCGCATTTCTTATTTCTTTAGCTGAAGCATCTTGTTTTCCAAGTTTAATATTTTCCGATACACTATCATTAAATAAAATAGAATCTTGAGTTACGATACCCATTAGTCCCAACAGTGATTTTTTTGATAGATTTTTTACGTTTTTTCCATCTAAAGAAATACTACCTTCATTTACATCATAAAAACGAGTTACTAAATTAGCTAAAGTAGATTTTCCACTACCGGATTGCCCTACTAAAGCCACTGAAGTTCCTTTGGGAACTTTAAGAGAAAAATCTTTTAATACATAGTCATCTTCGTATTTGAACGACACATTTTTAAATTCAATTTCTGTGGTAAACTCCTCTTTATGAATGGCATTTTGGCGATCCTGTAAGGGATCTTCAGTTTCTAGAATTGCCAATATTCGCTCTGCTGCAGCATTTCCTTTTTTAATGGTAAAACTAGCCTTAGAGATTGATTTAGCCGGTGTGATGATATTATATGCAAAGCCTAAAAAAGGAATGAATGCTGATGGAGGAATCGATTTTTCAATTAATACTAATGAACCTCCATACCAAATTAAAACACAAAAAACCATGATTCCTAAAATTTCACTTACTGGAGCAGCAAGTTGGGTTCTAGTAAGTAACTTGTTCATTAATTTTTCAAAACGAAGTGTAGAGTTTTTAAACTTAGTGCCAAAAACATCTTCTGCATTAAATCCTTTAATTACGCGTAGTCCAGATAATGTTTCCTCCAGTAGTGATAAAAAATACCCCTGTTCTCGTTGAGTTTTATCTGATGTTTTCTTAAGGTTCTTTCCTAAAATATTGATGATGAAACCAGCTATGGGAACAAAGACAAAAATAAAAATTGTTAGTTTAACACTAATGGCTAACATAGAGATGATGGTTACAATAATCATTATGGGATCTCTAAATATTAATTCTAAAATTGACAGAAAAGAATAATGAACTTCTATGACGTCTGGTCCAATTCTAGCCATAATATCACCCTTCTTTTTTTCAGAAAAATATGAAATTGGTAAAGAGATTGTTTTCTGATATAAATCGTTTCTAATATCTTTTAAAACTCCATTTTTTAAAAACGTTATGGCATAAAACCCAAGATAACTAAAAATGTTTTTTAAGATGATTACAATCAATATTAACGCGATAACTATCAACAATTTTTTCTCTTGATCATCACCTACTTTATTCATCATGAAAAAACTAAAATAGTCATTCATGTATTCTCCCAAAGATGTAAAACCTTTGTAAACAGGTTCAATAATCTCTTTATTTTGATCTTCACCGAATATGACTTGTAAGAGCGGCATTAATACATAAAAAGAAAGTGCTGAGAAAATAGCATAAAAAATATTAAATATGATGTTTAAAACCGCATATAATTTATAGGGTTTTGCATATTGTAATATTTTTTTAAAATAGATCATTAAATTGCCATTTCAGTTATAATTCTATCAATTTTAGCATCCAATTCTTGTTCTTTTTCAATGGCATTTTCAACAGAGTCTAGTTGAGATTGAACACTAAAGTAAAATTTAATTTTAGGTTCTGTACCACTAGGTCTTGCTGCTACTTTAGTTCCGTCTTCTGTGTGATAAATTAATACGTTTGATTTAGGAAGATCCATAATTTTTACTTCTCCTGTACTCATATTTTTTTCAGTAGATGCGTCATAATCATTTACAAAAGTTACTTTGGAACCATCGATATGAGTTAGAGGATTTTTACGAAGATCAATCATAATTTGCTTGATTTGTGCTGCTCCATCCATCCCTTTTTTTGTAAAAGAAACTAAACGCTCTTTGTAGAAACTATGCTTTGCGTACAGTTCCAATAGTGAATCGTAAAAAGAGCTTCCATTTGATTTGGCAGCAGCTGCAATTTCACACGCTAGCAATGCAGACGTAACAGCATCTTTATCTCTAACAAAATCACCTACCATATACCCAAAACTTTCTTCACCACCACCAATAAACTCTAGATCTGGGAAATCTTGAATCATTTTTGCAATCCATTTAAATCCGGTGAGTCCAATTTTAGTTTCTACACCATAACTTTTGGCAATATCATTTACCATGGAAGTAGAGACTATAGTAGAGCCAATAAATTGTTTTCCATTAAGTTTTCCTTGTTGTTGCCATTGTTTGATTAAGAAATCTGTCATCACCACCATGGCCTGATTTCCATTCAATAATTTAATTTTGCCGTTAGTGTCTCTGACAGCTATTCCAATTCTATCACTATCTGGATCTGTTCCTAAAACAATATCTGCTCCAATTTTTTCAGCAAGATTTGTAGCCATTTCTAGGGCTTCTGGTTCTTCTGGATTGGGCGATTTTACGGTTGGGAAATCTCCATTAGGTATTTCTTGTTCTTTAATACTATGAACTTGAGAATAGCCAGCTCTTTTTAACACTTCTGGAATTAACTTAACAGAGGTTCCGTGCAATGATGTAAAAACAATTTTTAAATTTTCTCTTCCTTGTATGTCAAATGTTCCGT
>JABAZK010000022.1 GCA_018608485.1 Flavobacteriaceae bacterium
GGTTGGGTTTTACTATTTATAAAAATGTTTTGACGTAATGTGCCACAACGTGTTTGTGTATGGTTAGTTGCGTTGGCTAGGACTAAGTTAGTAAACAAAAACGAACCAGAGGAAATTCCGAAGGAATTTCCAAGTAGGCGATAACCAAGCAATTGACTATACACGTTGTTGTGTGCTGTCTTACTAGCGACTGATTCCTTTAGCCCAATCACCTCTGTAAATTATTTTTTGGTCATGAATTTTAAAGGTGAATTTACCATACCTAACTGATATTCCTGCTGATGCATTTACAACCCAGCAATTATCAGGAATGTTAAAGAAATTTTCAGAAGTAATTACTTTTTTATCCATTTGGTCTTTAACAGAAACTGATGCCTGAGGACCTACGTCCCAACCAAGGTGTGTATTATAACTAACTATTAAATCGCTAATTAATTTAAAATTTTCATTGGTTTCTATTGTTGTTTTAATGCTTCCAATTTTTACGTTGTTTAAATCTTTTTCAGGTGTGACTTCTATAGTTAATTTAGGCAAGTCTATAGCTGTTTTGGAAGCAAGAATTATAATAGATTCGTTTTTAACACTATTATCTTTGCTATCAAAAAACTCAAAAGCAAGTTCCATAGCTTCTAATCCTACTGGATTTATTGTTAATTGGTCTGCAAAATAACCTTCTTTTGTTATGTTTTTAGAATAGATTACTTTATCACGATTTTTCACAACCACTTTTTTAATACTCGCATCATTATAAAACTCTAAAGGTATAGTTGTATTAGTGTGTACTGTTTTGTTTTTTGGGCTTATAATAAGTCCTTTCATATAATCTTGCATTGCAAACCAAACTGGACGTGGAGAACCATATTTGTCGTTTATATCTTTATAACCCCAAAATCCAAACCATTCTTCTGGTTGCTCTTTATTATGTATACTTTTTTCTCCACCTTTCCACCAACCATCTGCATAATAAAATGGGCACATTCCTACAGCTCCAGCATCCATTAAATCTCGGTAATTAGAAACAAGTCCTTCACTTTGTTCTTTTAAAGTTCGTGAGCCAAAACTACCAAAGCCTCCTTTTGGTGATACTGAATGTCCAAATTCAGTAATTATAAATGGTTTATCTAATCCGTTTAATTCATTTAAACCTTTTATATAATCTCTAAATCCCATTGTTGCTGTTTGGCCTTCATTGTAGCCATAACAATTGTAAGCGTATACATCATACATACTCTGGTCCATCCAATCACTAATCATTGCATTTGCAGAAAGGGTTACTGGAATATTTGGATGATTTTCATGAATCATATCTACCATCATTTTCATAAGGTCTTTAAACGCCTTGGCTGAAACTTTATGAATGTGATCAGTTTGAGGTTCGTTAATAACCAAATACGTAATTATGCAATCATATTTTGGTGCATATTTTAAGATGTTTTCAAGCTGCGTTTTACAATGATTTATAAATTTAGGATCACTATAATCTTCTTCTGGATTAACTTCTAAACCCATAATAAGTTTTAGACCAGATTCTTGTACCAATTTTAATTGTGTTTCAGAAAATTGACTCCAAGTTCTTATTGTATTATAACCACTTTTTTTAATGTTTTCAAGATCAAATTTCATTAATTCTAAATGATCTTTCCTTTCATCTTCATAAGGATGTTGTCCAGGACGTGCAGCTATTTCGTAACCTATTGCTTTAATAAAAAATCTCTCTCCATTAAGGTAGTACCAATTGTCTTTTAGTTCAATTTTTGTTGCTTCCTTTTGTTCAGTTTTAGACTTTTCCAGTTGAGAACAGCCCAAATTCAGTTGGATAATACATAGAATGAGTATTGATGTTAAATTTTGTTTCATTTACTCCGTTTTTTTGATTGCACACAACGTGTTTGTACAAGGTTAGTTGCGTTGGTTAAGCAAGAAAGTTAATAAATAATTACTGACAAAGAAAATCCGCGAGGATTTTCGTAAGTAGAGTAGAACTTAGCAATTAATTATACACGGTGTTGTAGGTAGTTTTTATACTCTAACTAGTTTTTATTCTCCTTTCAGTTCGTTAAATAGAATTTCATTATTAAATTCAACTTTAGAAATATGTTTGATTTTATCATTCCAATCTAGTGGTGTCCAATATTTTGGATATTTCACAACAATTGAGTTTCCGATTAATTTTTCTTTCAGATTATTTAATTCCAATCCATTTTCTAGTCCTCTATTTATATAAAATCTGCGGTCAGTATTTTCCATAACAAAAATAACGTCATTTCCTTTGTTACTGTAGATTTCCTTTACAATTCCAATTTCCGAAATAGCATTACTTTCAGATACGATTGGTACGGGTCTAAAAATCAGCACAGCAATTATTAAAATAATTAAGCTGAAACTTACTAAAGTTATCTTGATTAATTTGCTCAATTTTTTTTTCGTATTGTTTACAACGGTCAAATGTAAAAAGTCGTTTCAATGCTTTTTACATATTGTTAGCGATAGTTATTTGGCAAGGAGCCCGTCAGCTTGGTATAATTTAACAGCGGTTTCGACTAACTCTTTAATGTTATCCTCAAATTCATCGTCCATGTACTTTACATGAAAGCAAGATTTACCTTTTAGTGCCTTTTTTAGATTCTCGGGTAATTCGCCTATTTGCTCTTTATGCGTATACGTTGGGAAAAAGTAGAATCGCACATCCTTTGGCTTTGGCACAACTGAAGCAAAATAAATACCATCTACTTTCTTTTTACCTTGCATTGCTTCAATAGTTCCCGAAACTTCGAATTTATTTTCCGTTTCTGCAGATATCTTAAGTACGTCTATTTGCTCCTTAAGAATATCAATTAGTTTAGCTTGAATTTCATTAATATCCTTTGTCATTGTAAATAGCTTTTAGTGTTATTCAACTTATTTATCAGTTTTGTCTAAAATTAGCAATTCTTTTTGTTTTTAAACTTTCAACTAGCAATTACTTATAGCCATTGTTG
>JABAZK010000189.1 GCA_018608485.1 Flavobacteriaceae bacterium
TAGATATTTTTGAAAAAGTAGGGATGGATGCATTGGTTAAAAAATCAAAAAAATTAACAGGTTTCTTTGAGTATTTAGTTAATGAAATAGCTTCAGATACCATCAAGATAATAACACCTACTAACCCAAATGAAAGAGGTTGTCAGTTGTCTTTACAAGTTAAAAACGCAGATAAAAATCTTCATAAAAAACTAACAGAAAATAACATCATAACAGACTGGCGAGAACCGGATGTTATTAGATGTGCCCCAGTACCAATGTATACAAGTTTTGAAGATGTATATCATATGGTAACAATTTTAGAAAGTTTATTGTAAATGAATAAAAAAGAGAAAATACTTATAGTTGGAGCTGGTTTGTGTGGCTCTATGCTAGCATTAAGAATGGCTCAAAGAGGCTATCAAGTAGTAGTTTATGAAAGTAGGTCTGATCTAAGAAAGTCAGATATTTCAGCTGGAAGATCAATTAATTTAGCTTTGTCTAACAGAGGCTTAAAGGCCCTTCGAATGGCTGGTATTGAGGAAAAGGCAAGAGAGTTATGTATTCCAATGAAAGGTCGTTTAATGCATGATGTAGCATCAAATACTTTTGAGTCTAATTATTCTGGAAGAGAAGGAGAGTTTATCAATTCGATATCTAGAGGAGACCTAAACGGACTATTGCTCACCGAAGCAGAAAAATATTCAAATGTAAAAATTCATTTCAACACCAGGTGTTTAGAGATAGATATTGAAACTAAAATAGCAAGTTTTCAATCTTTTGATTCTGAAAAACAATTTACTGTGCAGGCTGATGTTATTTTTGGAACAGATGGTGCTGGTTCCTCATTGAGAAAAAGCTATGAAAAACAATTTCCTGAGTTTAGTGTAACTCAAGACTTTCTGACACATGGATATAAAGAACTCGAAATACCTGCTGATATAAACGGAAACCATATTATAAGTAAAGAACATCTTCATATATGGCCTCGAGGAGATTATATGCTTATTGCACTCCCAAATATGGATGGAAGTTTTACGGTAACGTTATTTTTAAGTTATTCTGAGGGATTGTATAATTTTGACAATCTAGTTACAGAAGAAAAGATTATAGAATTTTTTAAAAAAGACTTTCCAGATGCTTTGTCATTAATTCCAGATGTATTAAAAGAATTTGAAAATAATCCAACTGGTAAGTTAGGGACTGTTAAGTGCTATCCTTGGTCCTATAAAGGAAATACATTATTACTTGGTGACTCCTCACATGCTATTGTACCTTTTTATGGACAAGGAATGAATGCTTCTTTAGAGGATGTTTATGTTTTTGACAACGTGTTAAATCAATTCGAAGGAGACTGGTTAACAGTATTTTCAGAATTTCAAAAACAACGAAAAATTGATACAGACGCTATTGCAGATTTAGCTATTGATAATTATTACGAAATGCGTGATCATGTTGCTAATCCGTTATTCAAAGAAAAAAGAATTGTTGAAATGAACTTAGAAAAGTATTTTCCAACAGAATATTTTTCTAAATACTCTTTGGTTACTTTTAATGAGTATATTGGATATCATGAGGCAATGACAAAAGGAAGAGCACAAGATAAAGTCTTACTAAAAATGGCAGAAAATCCAATATATTCTTCTTCATTACAAATGTCTAAAGAATTAATGAATAAAATCTTTTACAAAGTACAAGAGGAAACAAATAAACTTTTGATGTAATTACCTGTATAAAATAATGACATATAAAATATTTAGTCGTTTTATCAATAGCGTCCAATAAGATCAAAATTCTTCATAATTGTATTGTTAATGAACTTGTGTATATTTATACTTTAGCTGATGTGTAATCCTATTACATATCAGCGTTAAAGAGACTATTAATTATTATAATTAAAAAAATGAGTACTAAAGTATCGCCAAGAGGAGCTTACCCTCATGTAAAAGTTGTAGGAGATTTTATTTTTGTATCGGGGACTAGTTCTCGAAGAGAAGATAACAGTATTGCTGGAGTAACGATTATTGATGAAATGGGAACAAAGCGATTAAATATTGTAGAGCAAACAAGAGAAGTTTTACGAAATATTGACAAAAATCTTCAAACTGTTGGGGCAAGCTTAAAAGATGTGGTAGATGTTTCTTCTTTTCTTGTTAATATGAATGATTTTGCAGAGTATAATAAAGCCTATGGAGAGTTTTTTGATAAGGAAACAGGTCCTTCAAGAACTACTGTAGCTGTTCATCAATTACCACATCCAGATTTAGTTGTAGAAATTAAAGTAACAGCATATAAAAAACAGTAATTTTAGACAAGGAATTAAAATTTGTCTTTCGCGATTAAATATCAGTTTTAATGAGTAGCTTTTTGAGCTACATAACTAAAAAGATGTTATATATAATTTAGTTGGACACAGAAATTATCATGAAAATT
This sequence comes from Flavobacteriaceae bacterium, assembly GCA_018608485.1. Lineage (GTDB taxonomy): Bacteria > Bacteroidota > Bacteroidia > Flavobacteriales > Flavobacteriaceae > Polaribacter. The sequence continues at coordinate 2,413 of JABAZK010000189.1, forward strand.
AAAAATTACATTAACGGTGAATTTGTAAATCCAATTTTAGATAATTGGATTGATAATTATAATCCTTCTAACGGTGAGATTTATAGTCAAATTCCTAATTCTTCAGATATAGATTTAAAAAATGCATTTAAAGCGGCAAAAAATGCATTTCCAAAATGGTCTGAAACAACTTTAGAAAAAAGATCACAAATTCTCTCTAAGATTGCTCATTTAATAACTAAAAAATTACCAGAACTTGCTGCAGCTGAAGCTAAAGATAATGGAAAGCCTCTAGAGTTAGCTAAATCTATTGATATTCCAAGAGCTGCTGCTAATTTTCAGTTTTTTGCCAATGCTATTACTCAATTTGCCTCAGAAACCCATGATAGTGTCGGATTAAATGCTATTAATTTTACACTTAGACAACCTATTGGTGTTGTTGGATGTATTTCACCATGGAATCTGCCGCTGTATTTATTTACATGGAAAATTGCACCTGCAATAGCTGCAGGAAATTGTGTTGTGGCTAAACCAAGTGAAATTACTCCAATGACTGCTTTTTT
>JABAZK010000070.1 GCA_018608485.1 Flavobacteriaceae bacterium
TCTTCGGATTGCACCCCTTTTTTTCTTTCTTTAATTAGAGAAACGTGAATATTAGTAGGTTTAAACATAAAGGTTTTTATTTAGGATTATAAAAATATAAAATACACTAAATACTTACCTAATGTAAGTAAACATTTATTCTTATTCATAATCATTCTACATAATGTGCTGATTATCAATTTACTTTTTAATATTATTTTTATTTATTCTAAATAAGCTTTGTAAATTGTTTTTTTCATTATAAATTTGCTAAAAATAAATAAACTATTTATAATTAGTCTAAATAAAATGAAGAGAATTATCACACTATCAATTTGCTTAATAAGTATTCAAATACTATCACAAACAAAATTAAAAAAAACAAAAAACAAAATAGATACAATTCAAAAATTAGATGAAGTAATCATTAATTCAAATTTAATATTTGGTAATAAATATGTAGCAAGTAATAGAACAGGTTCTGCATATTATATCTCTCCAAAAGAATTAAAAAAATTTAGTTTTACAGATATAAACAGAGCATTAAGGACTGTTCCTGGAGTAAATACATATGAGGAAGATGGTTTTGGGTTGAGGCCAAATATAAGTTTAAGAGGAACTTCACCAGAAAGAAGTTCTAAAATAACAATGATGGAAGATGGTGTATTAATTGCTCCTGCTCCTTACAGTGCTTCATCTGCATATTATTTTCCTACTATCGCTAGAATGGAAGCTGTAGAAGTTTTAAAAGGTAGTAGTCAAATCCAATATGGACCATTTACTACTGGTGGAGCTATTAACATGATTTCTAATCAAATTCCAGAATCTTTTGGTGGAAGAATAAGAAGCAGTTATGGTAGTTTTAATTCTTCTCAATTTCATGCAATTATTGGTGATAATATAAATAATTTTGGGTATTCATTAGAATATTTGAATTATGGTTCAGATGGTTTTAAGAAATTATCTAATGATATAAATACAGGTTTTGATAAGAACGATATGGTATTAAAATTTAAAGTAAACTTATTTCCACAAGCAGCTGTTAAACAGTCTTTAGATATAAAATTACAATATTCTGATGAGGAATCCAACGAAACATATTTAGGGTTAACCGATAATGATTTTAAAACAAATCCTTTTAAAAGATATGATGGTTCTGCTAAGGATTTAATGAAAAACATTCACAGACAAGTTGTTCTAACCCATACTATAGATTTCACAAAGAATTTCAGAATAACCACAAATGCTTATCATAATTATTTTAAAAGAAATTGGTATAAAGCAGACTATATAACATTTAATGGAGACAAACAATCTATTGGCAAAGTTTTTGGAAACCAAGATAACTTTAACAATCATCTTTCGTTTGCAAGAGGTGAAATTAATTCAGATGGCGACGATTTTATGAATGTAAGAGCCAATAATAGAGTTTATAATTCAAAAGGAATTCAAACAAAGTTTGATTACCACTGGTATAATAATGATGTTTTTCATGATATAGAGATTGGTTTACGATACCACTACGATGATGAAGATCGTTTTCAATGGATAGATGATTATAGTATCAACAATGGAGTATTGAGTTTATCAAATGCGGGAATCCCTGGCACAAACGCTAATCGAATTAGCAGTGCTAACGCATTTGCAGCTTCTACAACTTATAGATTAAAGTATAAAGGATGGACTTTTACTCCAGGAATACGCTATGAAAATATTTCTTTACAAAGAGAGAATTTTGGAGGAAATGATCCTTCTAGGACTGGAGATAATTTATCTACTAGAGAAAATAACGTAGAAGTATTTATTCCTGGTGTTGGTACTAATTATAAATTCAATAATAATTTTTCAATTTTTGGAGGGATTCACAAAGGTTTTTCACCTCCTAGTAATCAAGCAGGTCAAAAACCTGAAGAAAGCATCAATTATGAGTTAGGGAGTAGATTTGGCATTGGAAAATTAAGAGGGGAAACTGTCTTATTTTTCAATGACTATAGCAACCTATTAGGTAGTGATTTAGCTGCTACTGGTGGAACAGGCTCATTAGATCAATTTAATGCTGGAGAAGTAGATGTTAATGGTCTTGAATTGCTTCTAAACTATGATTTTTCTGGACAAGAATCAACTATTAAAATTCCTTTTACTTTAGGATATACTTTTACTAATACAGAATTTAAAAATAGTTTTGGTAGTGATGAAGATCTTTGGGGGGAAGTTACAAGTGGTGACGAATTACCCTATTTATCTAAACATCAATTTAACATTGGGATATCTTTAGAGCATCAAAAATATGAATTGAATTTTAATGGACGTTTTAATGGAAAATTTAGAACACAAGCAGGAATAGGTTCTATTCCACGAGATGAATTAGTAAACTCAAATTTTGTAATTGACTTTTCTGGAAAGTATTTTATTACTGAAAACTTCTCGGCTACTGCTAACATTATTAATTTATCAGATAATATTTATGCTGCATCAAGAGTTCCAGCAGGACTTAGACCAGGTCATCCTTTTGGAGCTTATTTTGGATTTGAATTTAAATTTTAGCTGTACTTATCTTATCATTCTAAAAAGAAGAGGTTTATTTAAAGCCTCTTTTTTTTTTAATTATGTCCTATAAACTTTTTAAATATAATATCATTCCTTTTCTAATGTCTGAGGAAGTTTCTGATAAAGTAGGAGTATAAACAGAGATTACATCTGGATGATTAGGAGTTAAAAAAGGGATGTCAAATCCTTTCATTAGATAATCACTAATGGCAATTGTATATATTTTTGATGGATTGATAGTGCTATTATCAATAGTAAATAAAGTATCATTCATTTCAATAGAGCTGCGTTGTAAATAAGCACCTGAACCAGCGGCATTGTTACCATACTCTAAAACTTTATTCAATAAACTTCCTTTCATTTTTACCTTTAAAACTGCCCCTCCAAA
>JABAZK010000100.1 GCA_018608485.1 Flavobacteriaceae bacterium
TGCAAATATATATCTTTTACAAAAAGCACAAAAACTTTTTTTGTAAAAAAACACCCAATCAACTGTTAGTTTTGTTAAACCTCTAAAACTATTGATGGTTTACCTACTTAAGGCTATTTTAAGATCAATGCATTAAACCATATTCAGATGTATTTAAATGCCTAAATAAATCGCTATTTTTTGTAAAAGTTGTATTTTTACAGACAATAATTAGCATAGATATATTGTAATCTATTTTTATGGATAAGTTTTCTTTCTTAAATGCAGCACATACCGGTTATATAGCCGATTTGTATGATAAATATTTACAAAATCCAGACATTGTAGAACCTAGCTGGAGAAGTTTTTTTCAAGGTTACGACTTGGCCAATGAAAATTTCTCTTTGACAGACGATTCTGAAGCATCAGTAGAAATTCCACAATCTGTTAGAAAAGAATTTCTAGTAGTAGATTTAATTAATGGGTATAGAACAAGGGGCCACTTATTTACCAAAACAAATCCTGTTAGAGATAGAAGAAAATACACTCCTACCTTAGATATCGAAAATTTTGGTCTTTCTAAAAGTGATTTAGACAGTACCTTTAATGCAGGAGAAATAGTAGGGATTGGCCCTAAAAAGCTTTCTGAAATTATAGGACATTTAGAAAGAACCTATTGTGACTCTATTGGAGTAGAGTACATGTACATGCGAAATCCAGAGAAATTAACGTGGTGGAAAGATAGACTCATAGTAAATGACAACCACCCTAATTACACTCAAGATGCAAAAAAGTATATTTTATCTAAATTAAACCAGGCGGTTACCTTTGAAAGTTTTTTGCAAACAAAATATGTAGGGCAAAAAAGATTTTCATTAGAAGGAGGAGAGGCTTTAATTCCTGGAATTAGTGTAGCTTTAAGAAATGCAGCTGAGGTATATGGAGTTGAAGAGTGTGTTTTAGGAATGGCTCACAGAGGTCGTTTAAACACCTTGGTAAATATTTTCAAGAAACCTGTTAGAGACTTATTTAGTGAATTTGAAGGGAAAGACTTTGAAGACACAAATATAGATGGAGATGTAAAATATCACTTAGGATTAACCCTTAGCAAAACGTTCAGAAACGGAAAACAAATAAAAATGAATTTGGTTCCCAATCCGTCACATTTAGAAACTGTTGCGGCAGTTGCTGAAGGAATTGCAAGAGCCAAAATAGATAGAAAATACAACGGAGACGAAAGTAAAATTCTTCCCATTATAGTTCATGGTGATGCTGCCATTGCAGGTCAAGGAATTGCCTATGAGGTTACTCAAATGGCTAAGCTTAATGGGTATAAAACTGGAGGAACAATTCATATAGTGGTCAACAATCAAATTGGTTTTACCACCAATTATTTAGATGCTCGTTCTAGTACCTATTGTACAGATGTAGCCAAAGTTACATTATCTCCAGTACTACATGTAAATGCAGATGATACAGAAGCGGTTTGTCATGCCATGGAGATGGCCTTAGATTTCAGAATGAAATTTAAAACAGATGTTTTTATAGATTTATTAGGGTATAGAAAATACGGGCATAATGAAGGTGATGAACCCCGTTTTACACAGCCTAAATTATACAAGGCAATCTCTAAACATAAAAACGTTAAGGATTTATATGCTGCACAGTTATTAGAGGAGAACACCATAAACTCTGAGTATCTTCAAAAAGTAACTACAGACTTTAAAGAACTTTTAGAAACAGAATTTAACGAATCTAAAAAAGTAAAAACTTCTAAAGTTAAAGAGTTTATGCAATCTACCTGGAAAGGGTTTGAGCGTCAGCAGTTAACTTCGATGTTGCAGACAGAAGACACTACCTATCCAGTAGATAAATTAAAACATATTGCCAAAATAGTATCTACTGTTCCAGAAAATGTTCAGTTTGTTAGAAAAGCAGAACGTATTTTACAAGGAAGGTCAAAAATGGTTTTTGACACCAATACGTTAGATTGGGGTATGGCAGAAAATCTTGCCTATGGTAGTTTATTAGAAGAAGGATTTAACGTTCGTATTTCTGGTCAAGATGTAGAAAGAGGTACTTTTTCTCACAGACATGCCATTTTAAGAGATGAAATTTCTGAAGAAAGAATTAATTTATTAAACAACAACCCAAATAATTCTGGAAAAATGACGATTTATAACTCGTTATTATCTGAATATGGTGTGTTAGGATTTGATTATGGGTATGCCATGGCAAATCCAAATACATTAACCATTTGGGAAGCTCAGTTTGGAGATTTCTCTAACGGAGCTCAAATTATGTTTGATCAATATATATCAGCTGCAGAAGACAAATGGAAAATGCAAAATGGGATTGTAGTATTACTTCCGCATGGGTATGAAGGACAAGGATCTGAACATTCATCTGCTAGGATAGAGCGTTACTTACAATTGTGTGCAGAAGATAATATGACAGTGGCAAACTGTACTACTCCAGCAAATTTTTATCATTTGTTACGAAGACAAATGAAGCGTAACTACAGAAAACCGTTAATTGTTTTTACACCTAAAAGCTTATTACGTCATCCAAAAGCGGTTAATTCCATAGAGGATTTAGCTACAGGAGAATTCCAAGAAGTTATAGACGATTCATTAAACCCATCTAAAGTGACCAAGCTTGTTTTTTGTATGGGTAAATTCTATTATGATTTACTGGCAGAACGCGAAATTTTGGAAAGAGAAGACGTTGCCTTGGTTAGAATAGAACAATTATTTCCGTTGCATTTAGAAAAAATACAACGCGTAATTGATAGATATCCTGCAGTAAAAGAATACATCTGGGCACAAGAAGAACCCAGAAATATGGGAGCATGGAGTTTTATGTTAGAAAGACTAGAATTGGTAAAATTAAATGTAAGATCTAGAAAATACTATGCTGTTCCTGCAGCAGG
>JABAZK010000177.1 GCA_018608485.1 Flavobacteriaceae bacterium
TAAATACACTGGTTTGGATAGATTGGAATCAAGATTGTGATTTTGATGATGAAAATGAAGAGTATGACCTTGGAACAGCCTTAGATGTAGAAGATGAAACTACAACATTAAGCCCTTTATCTGTAACAATACCTTCAGATGCTTTATTGGGTTCAACAACAATGAGAGTATCTACCAAGTATCTTACAGATCCAACCTCTTGTATGACTGATGAAGACGCTGAGGTAGAGGACTACACTATTGAGGTGATTGATGCAACAGCTTCTTTGGATAATGATACTTTTGAGGGTTTTAATTTATACCCTAATCCATCCAATGGGAATTTTAACTTGCAGTTTAATGCAGAATCAACTGAGAGCGTAGAAATCCAATTATATGATTTAACTGGAAGGTTGGTAAAAGAGTTACAATTCTCTAATATATCATTACGATTTTCTGAAAGTATTTCTTTTCAAAATACAGCTAAAGGATTCTATGTGTTAAAGATTAAGAATGGTGCTAAACAAACTTCAAGAAAATTAGTGATTGAATAAGTATCTAAAATTATTTTGTTATTAAAAAAATTAAAGGGTTGTCTAAATAGGCAACCTTTTTTTGAACTATTTTTAAATTGTGGATGTTATAAAATTAAATAAATTACTTTTGTTCTATGTCTATAGAAGTACAATCTGTTACAAAATCTTATGAAACTCAGTTGGCGTTAAATGAAATTAGTTTCTCTGCTAGTAAAGGTGAAATTATTGGATTTTTAGGTCCAAATGGTGCTGGGAAATCTACCATGATGAAGATTTTAACCGGATTTATTTTACCTACAAAAGGAACTGTTTTTATATCAGGTATTAATGTCTTAAAAAATCCGATAGAAGCAAAAGCTCATATAGGATATCTTCCCGAACAGAACCCATTGTATGAAGATATGTATGTGAAGGAATATTTACAATTTCAGGCATCAATTTTTAAGGTTCCAAAAGAGACTATTGAAACAGTTGTTAATACTGTTGGTTTAAAGCCAGAAGTTCATAAAAAGATTGGCCAACTATCAAAAGGATATCAACAACGGGTGGGTATAGCTGCAGCTATTATTCACAATCCAGATGTATTAGTTTTAGACGAACCTACCACAGGATTAGATCCAAACCAAATTCAAGAAATAAGAACTTTAATTAAAGAGTTAGGAAAAGATAAAACAATATTATTTTCTACTCATATTATGCAAGAAGTAGAGGCTGTTTGTGATCGAGTGATTATTATAAAAAAAGGAGAATTGCTTGTAGATAAACCAATTAAAGAGTTGAAGAAAAGTAATGAACAAACTATAGAGGTTACTTTTGATTACAAGATTGAAGAACAATTTATTCAGATGCTACCAAATATGATATCTTTTAAGAATAACTTTGATAATACTTGGTATATAACCTTTGATTCATCTGAAGATATGAGACCTGTAATTTTTGATTTTGCTAAAGAAAATGGATTAAAAATTTTAGAGTTAAATTCCAAAAATCAAAGTTTGGAAGTGTTTTTTTCTGAGCTTACTGCTTAATTCAATTTGAAATTAACATGTTGATCTTCTAGTTTTTTTAAGAGCTCACTACTAATCTTTATTTTTGTGTTTCTGCTAGGAACTTCCAACTCTATTTCTTCTTGTACATCATAAATTACAAACCTTAGAGATTTTTTTCCTTTGTGTTCTTTAAACAAGGTGTCAAAACTTTTTATGGATTTCTCATGAATATCTTCTACGGGTATTTTAATAGTAACTTTTTTGCATAAATCATCCATTACATCGTGTAATAATTTAAATTCTGTAAATTTTAACCTAGCATCCCCTTCAACTCCCTCTTTGTTTGTCCATCCTTTTTGAATTGTAGTTCTCACAAATAAGAAAGAATTTGAGACTAAAAAATGTTTAAACTTTAAATAGTCTTCTCCAAAAATTCGAAACTCAAAACTGTCTAAATAGTCTTCAATAAAGAAAGAAGCCCAACCTTTTCCAGCTTTTGAAACTTTGTGTTGAACTTCTGTAATGATGCCAGCAAACACCAAGTTAGCACCTACATATTTTTGCAAATCACTTTTAAAATGACCCACACTTGCATTACAAAATTTTAATTCATTTTTAAAATCATCTAATGGATGAGCAGAAATATAAATTCCTACGACTTCTTTTTCTTTAGCAAGTTCTTCCATATTCCCCCAGGCCTCGCAAGTTGGAATATCTGGTTCAGGGAATTGAACATCTGAAGCTTCTCCAAATAAAGAGACTTGCGCAGAATTTAAATTTTCTTGGTATTTACCCCCATATCTAATTGCTTTCTCTATAAAGGTTTGTCCTTTTTCATCTTCAGCAAAATATTGCGCTCTGTGAGTGTTTGAAAAAGAATCAAAACCTCCAGCTAAAATTAAACCATCGAAAGCTTTTTTATTCGCCGCTCGTAAATCTATTCTTTTGGTTACATCAAAAATTGATGTAAAATGACCATTTTCTTTTCGCTCTTTAATAATTGCTTTTACAGCTGAACTACCCACGCCTTTGATGGCACCCATTCCAAAACGAACAGCCCCTTGTTTGTTTACAGAAAATTTTAAATAAGATTCGTTAATATCTGGTCCTAAAACTTCTAAGCCCATAGATTTACATTCTTCCATAAAGAATGAAACAGATTTAATATCATTCATGTTGTTAGACAGAACAGAAGCCATGTATTCTGCAGGGTAGTGAGCCTTAAGGTAGGCTGTTTGATAGGCTATCCATGCATAACAAGTAGAATGAGATTTATTGAAAGCATAGGATGCAAAAGCTTCCCAGTCTTTCCAGATTTTCTCTAGTTTCTCAGATTCATGACCATTTTCTCCTGCTTGATTGATAAATTTAGGCTTCATTTTTGCCAAGACAGCAGCTTGCTT
>JABAZK010000117.1 GCA_018608485.1 Flavobacteriaceae bacterium
TGAAGACCTGGAGCCATTTTTTTTTCAAGTACAAGATTTGCTACAGAATCTATTCGTTGTAATTTAACTGATGACATACCAACAGATTCTGGAATAGAATACTGAAGCCTTTTTAAATTTTTTGTTGAAATACCGGTCCCTTCAGGAAACTTATTTTTAATACTTACTGGCAGTAGTCCTTTAGCATCTATAGCTCCAAAAATTGTTTGAGCTGCTATTTTTTGAGCAATCGCACTATTTTGATAAGCAACTAAAATACTTTCTAAATTATTGAATGATTTTATATTTAGCAAACTGTATGGGCTAGCAAAAACAGAGAGAATAGTTTTATTTTTTCTTGAAATTTCATGTAACCATACAGATTCTTTATTTGAAAACTGATAGGGCTTCCAAGGATGAGCATTTGACTTATGAAAACCAACTATTACCAAATCAAAATCCTCTAATGTGTCTATGATTTCATTTAAATTATCTTTTTCTACTTTAAATATCTCAGAATATTTTTGTAGTTCTTTTAAAAAAGTATCGTGACTAGCCTCACCTAATGCTACATATGCTATTTTATGAAGCTTTTTTAAATCTGAGATAGGAAGTAACTTTTTTTTATTTTTAATGAGGGTCATTGAGTTTTTCACCAATTCTCTGTGAAGAACCTCATCTGGTTTAGTATTAATATCTTTTTCTAGGTTTAATAGCTCAATTGGTTTGAATGTTTGTAAACCAACTTTATACTTTGCTAACAGAATCTTACGAACAGATTCATCTATTCTTTCATAACTTAAAACACCTGTTTGTATAGAGGTTTTAAATAAATTAATTGTTTCAGGAATATCATGTGGTATCAATAAAATGTCATTTCCTGCAAGAATTGCCGCTAAATTAATTTCTGAAGGGCTTGAATAATTAGCAGCTCCTTTCATGTTTAGACCATCAGTAAAAATCAAACCTAAAAAACCTAATTTATACTTCAATAAATCTGTTACAACATTTGATGACAATGAAGTTGGTAATTTTGGATTTGGTTCTAATACCGGAATACTAAGATGTGCTGTCATTACACTAGCCATCCCTGCGTCAAAAACTCTTTTGTAAGGGTACAACTCTACTGAATCTAGACGTTGTCTATTAAAATTTAAGACAGGTAATTTTAAATGAGAATCTGTAGAAGTATCTCCATGACCTGGAAAATGTTTTGCATTCGCTAAAACTCCCATACTTTGCATCCCTTTACTAAATGCTATGGCTTTTTGAGTAACATTTATTTTATTTTCTCCAAAAGAGCGATTTCCTATAATTGGATTTAACGGATTCGTATTGATATCTACCACTGGGGCAAAATTCACATGAATTCCAATTCGTTTAGCATGATTTCCTATATGCTCTCCAAACTTATAAATCAAAGAATTATCCTGAATGGCTCCCAAAGTCATATTCCAAGGAAACCGGTACGCATTTTTTAACCGCATATCTAACCCCCATTCACCATCAAAACCAATCATTAGAGGAACTTTAGACAACGATTGGTATTTGTTGGTTAATTCAGCTTGTTTGGTCGGAGTTCCTTGCATAAATATCAAATTACCAACATGATATTCTTCTATCATTTCTTTGATCTCATTCTCGTGAACAGAATCTAAGTTTGAATATGCCTGAATCATAAATAGCTGACCAATTTTCTCGTCAATGGTCATTGAACTCAAAATACTATCTACCCATTTTTCTTGTAAAAAATAATCATCTGTTCTAAGCGGATCTAAATTTTGACCTACCAAATTGAACAACGTCAATAAAAAAAATATAAAAAAGAGTTTTTTCAACATTAATCTAAGAAACTAAAAAACGTTTATGCCAACTATCATTTACAGAAACTTCCCATTGAGTTTCCAACTCATCTATGGTTGAAACCATATTATTAAAAACAATGGTTTCTGATGTTATCTTATTTGATTTAGTAAATTCTTTAAAATCTGACATTTTTACAATATTGATACGGTCACCATCTTTAAATGAAATATTCATTTTGTTCATCATATCAACTTCCAGTGATGTTTCTAATTCTTTCACAAATCGGACAGATGAATCAATAGAACATCCGGAAACATTGTTAAAACCTTCGTCTACAGCTAATACTAGAAATTGGTTGTATTTAAAAGTAAAAGACCCTTTTAAATTAGATCCGTGTTTCGTCCATTGATCTATAAAATCAATAGCTTTTTCTGCTATGAAATTAATTTCTTGGTCAGAAAACTCTCTTTCTGATTGGTATACCCAAACGCGAGAATTACTAGGTAAATATTCAAACTTTACATACATACTAATTATCGTAAATTAAATTTTTGTTGTAATGCATTAAGCTTTTCAGCATCAGACATTCCTTTCTTAGGAATAGACATTCTTTCTTTAATTGCTTTTAATACCTTTTTAGTATATAATGGGAAATCTGCATTTTGAATCCATGCATTGTAACCAGGGTTTTCTTTAAAAACATCTTCAACAATTCTACCTTTATATTTTCCGAAAGAGAAAATTTCTTCTTCCTTGTCATTAAACAGGATAAAACCGGCAAAATCTGCTCTTTTAGAATGAGTTGAATAGTCACTCAAAGCTTCTACTGAATTTTCAATATCGTCATATCTATCTAATTGAGCTTTTAAAATTTCATAAGTTGCATTGGTGTCTGCCTCAGCAGAGTGAGCATCTTCCAATATTTTATCACAATAAAATTTGTATCCAGCACTAAGAGTTCTTTGTTCTTTTTTATGAAATATTACCTGAACGTCAATTGCTCTTTTATTGTCCATGTCAAAATCTACACCAACTCTCAAAAACTCTTCTGCCAACAATGGTATATCAAAACGATTGGAATTAAATCCTGCTAGGTCTGAATCAGAAATCATAGCATTTAC
>JABAZK010000152.1 GCA_018608485.1 Flavobacteriaceae bacterium
TTGTGGCTCAAGTTTTAAAGCACCTTGTGTATTACCTAAAAAATCTATTCTAGGTATTCCATTGCCTACTGTTTCTATTAACCCTGCTTTGTTTACAACAGTTGCGTTACTTGCTCTTGTGAAATCAAAGGGCAGAGGCTTGTAGTTGTCATTCTCGTCATTGTAGGCTAAGGTACTACCCTCTTTTGTTGCCCATTGCCCTGCTCCGAATTTTAAAGTATTTGCCATATCTATATTATTGAATATTGTTGTCCGTTAGCCATATCTGAAAAAGATGTCCAAGAACTGATTTTTTCTAGTTCGCTATCTGTTAATGCTGAATTGTAGTATTGTATTTGTTTAGTTTTTCCGTAGAAAGGAAATGTTGAACCATCACTATTTGCAAAATTTAATCTATCTAATGTGTTTTCTGATGGAACAATACCATTTGTATCAGTATCAACCTCAAATCCATTTACCCATAAAGAGTAATCGTTTTGTTTATATTTAATAAGAACCTTATTATTGTCTAAAATACTATTAACCTCATAAGGTAAAGTTGCTTGTTCAACACCTCCAACAATTGCCAAAAGTCCTACTGTATTACTAACCCCAGCGACATATCTGATTAAAATTCTATTATTAGCAGTTCCATCAGAAATAGAAATATATCTATAAGTCCCATCATCTACCAAAGCACTAATCTCTGCCATCAACACACCTTCTGAATCATTAAACGTATCTGCATTACCTGCACCATTACAAGTTTCTGCATTACGAGTTACTGAACTTCCGTTAGTAGGGATGTAAGAAGTTGGGTAAGAACCTTGTTCTAGTTGTAATCCTGTTAAATAATATTCTTGACCTGCAACACTATCATCAGAAGTAAATCCAAATTCCAAACCTATAACAACAGTTGTAGATGAAGTAGAAAAAGTGCCATTTAATTCAATTCTTTGCCAACCTCCACTTAAAACTTCTTTTGTAGAAAAAATTTGAGAATAACTATCTCTCGCTAAAAACAACTCAAACTTTTGACCTGCTAACCCATTAACATAAATAGATATAGAAAATTCAGTAATTGATATAGAATTTGTAATTCTTGTATTAGCATCTGCACCACTTGTTAAAACAGTAAATTTAAAAGCAGTATTAGTTCCAAAAGGGTCAACAATATCTGCACTATTAGATTGCCTATTAACTTCTGATAAAGTACCTGTGAAAGTTTGGCTATCAGTAATTAAATTAGTTCTCTGTGGCTCTAATAACAAACTAGGACACCCATTTACAACACCATCAATCAAAGGATATTCAAGTCTAGGAACATTAATTGCCATTTCTTCTATTAACCCACTACTATTTACTCTTGTTGCAGTTGTCGCCCTTGTAAAGTCAAAGTCCCCAACTCCACTTTCAGGAAGTACACTATAAACCTTACTCGCTTTATACCCTGATGGTATCATTGCTAAACTTGGTGTTGCCATTTTTAAATATCTTTAATTATTTTTATTTTTATTATCACAGAATATTAATTAAAATCTGCATTATTAACACATCCAATGGCTTCAATAGTACCACCATCTGCAATAACTCTAGCTTCATATTCTCTTGTCAAAGGATTATTGAAATCATAATAGATGCTTCCCCATCCTACTCTTTCAGGACTTCCCCACCAACTTGTATAATAGATTTCATTTGCCATTGCTTACTTTTTTTTTGTTTTTTTTCTTTAGAAAAACTTTTAACTTTTCAATATTCTTTTTCTTAGGTTTGTACGTCATAAAACCCATCCGTTAAATGTTGAATCATAACTAGGGTAAATATCATCATTTGTGTTACTTGTATATTCAGGATATGTTGCCTGATTAAAACTCATAAAATCAATAAATCTTCTAGAATACCATTCTGCATTAGTTCTTGCTTTTTCTACTAAAAAATCTATTTCGTTTTTATCTACTGAAACTGAATTTTCTGACGTATGTTTAAATACCCCACCTTGTTTTACTTGATATGCAGCAAATGGATAGTAATTAGCCTGTGAATACCATATTAACATTGGTACAATATAGTCATCTAAAATTGTTTTCCATCTTGCATTAGCAGGCTCATCTATATTTGGTATTGCAGCAGCTAAACCATTATACAAATCTGTTCCCATTATTTGCTGAACATCTATCTCCTGTGCAATCTTGACAAATTGTATAAACTTATCCGTAGAAATATTTCCATCCATTATGGAATTTCTGATAAGGTCTGTTCTATTTATGAATAATTGTGTAGCCATCTATCTTCTTTTATTTGTTGGTAAAAATCCCTCGTTTGGCATATCAATAGGTCGCTTAGCAACTAACTCACTATTCTTTTCAGGTTTAAACCCTGCCTTTCTAGCTTGATTTACACTAATTGTAGGGGCAAGTGGGCTATTAATATCAATACTTCCTTTTCCTTTCTTCATATACGTTTTACGCATCCAAAAATGATGACAAGCACCACCACCTTTGTAAAACCAAATGGAATAGGTATCTGCACCACGTGGACCCCACCCTGCATTAACTGCTTGTTTACTCATCATTTCAATATCTTCTTTTCGATATATCTTTTTAGCTACTACCATTTTCTGACAAAAGTCTCTAGTAACATTTTCACCCTCTTTATTAAATGTGTCTTTTAAAGGTGCATATTGATAACGAACTTTAAATTGTGTACCATCAACTGTTTCATCTTGACTGCTTTTTGCATTTGGTCTTGCAGTTCCTGTTGATACAAATTCCCATAGTTTAGAAAGTAAACTTTTACCTTTTGTGTTTAGTTGGTCTATTTGATAATCCAAAGCATCTTCTGATTCATAATCAACTTTTCTTTCATCAATTAATTCCCATTCAGTTAAATCTTCATCTTCTCCAAAAGATTCTAAAGTAACCTCTTCTAACTTAACGCAATTAGGTACTTGCTTTCCATCTTTATCTTTCATACCTCTTTGCTCATACCCATCCCAACAAGGTGCTTTCAATTCTTCGTGAGAAACGCAAGGCATAAAATAAGTAACACCCTCTACCTCGTGTTCGTGATAACCACCACACCCCATTTCTTCAGCTACCTTTTCTGCTTCTTCTTTAGTTTCATAAGCCTGTTTTCCGTCTATCTTTTTCAAGTTAAACTTCTGCATCTCAACTCCTGTTTCTTCTTCAATAGTTTCCTTGTCTTGAATAGATTGGTCTACCTCAGTAAATTCTAAAGGTTGTAAGGTCGTAAAGTATAGATTTAAGCTAATATCATTGTAAGCTAGTATTTTGTCAAAGCTATCTATTAAAAGTTCCTGAAATGGTCTTATAACTGTGTTATCCATTAATAAACTAGCAGTCTTTATTTCATCTGCATTGTTTCCTAATCCTGATTGGTCTTTTATACCTAATAACATAGGACTTACAATCCTATGAGCAACCATTATTTTTTTAGTTGATTCTTCAGAAAGAAATTGATATTGGTTATGTGCATCAGATAACTGAACAGGCGTTATTTCTGCTTGACTTTCTTTATTGTCGTTAAAAGCAAGTATAAATTTACCTGCATTGCTAGACCCACTAAACTTTTCAGCAATCTTATTTTCTATTAATTGCCTTTCCTGTTGGTTAGGTGTCCCATTGTTAAAATTGATTAACATACTAGGACTCAAGCCATTAAGGATATTATTCAAATGATAGTTAGATACTTCTTCTTCAAGTTCTGCGTATTGCAATCCACCTTGATAATCCACAGGAGAATAGTAATAAAACCCTGCCTTGTAAGGTTGTATGTATAATATCTCAATATTTTCCCTTGACATACCAAATGCAGGTATTCTTAAAGGAACATCATTTCTTTTTATGTTTGCCCAATCTTTAAAATAATAATAAGCAGGTACATCACCCTCGTCATTACATTTTTCTGCTCTTAAAGTTTCAATAGGTAAGTGTTCTAATTGTGCAATAGTTTTTCTATCCTTAGAATAGATAATTTGAACTGCACATTGTCCCATCAATTTTAAATCGTAGCATAATTTTCTTACTACGTCTTTTTTAAACAAAGAAACCATTTGAGCATACTCATTTGGCTTAGCACTTGAATTAGTAGCATTTAATCCTTTTCCATAAATAGCTTGACTGATTCCATTTATAGCAGCATTATTTGTTGGACTACCATTATACCTATCAATTAAGTATTGAAAATAGTTATTATCAGCACCATATTCAATATAGTCTTTTCCTGATACTTCTTTAATTACAGGGCTTGTATAAGTGCTTAAATTCACAAAACCAAACTCTGATGTTTTTGATTTTTTTATAAACTGCCCTTTATTATTTCTTAATCTTGTTTTCATATTACTAAATAAGTATTATCATAACCATTATAATCTGAATATTCACCCAAGTTCAAATCGTAGTAATTATTATTTAATTGGTCAATATCTTGATTTGTGCAAAATATTCTATCCTTGTAAATTATTTCTAAATCTGTTGTTTTTACTAAATTCTCTGCTTCTAAGAAACTTAATAAACAAGCACTATTTTCAAAAGTACCACCTGAAGAAATTACCCTTTGTTTAAATTCGTCATAGCTACCTTTTATGTGATATACCTCTAAATCATAAAATCTATTTTCTTTTAAATTAAAAACAGAAGATAAATCTAAATAATTTCCATTTACTGATGCACTTGGCAATATAATAGAAACTACATCATTCGTACTATCATCTCTCAATTTGATAGTAACACTCGTTTCATATACTCTAGGTATAATCTGTATCGTTTGCTCTATTGTAGACTTTGCTAATATAATCATTATTAATATAACGTAAAAAAATAAGTTATTTGTAAAATCATTAAAGCAAAAAAAAAGCACCCAATAAAGGATGCTTAATTTTAACTAAATAATAAGATTATGCAGTTGGGTCAATCTGTGTTGCATCAGCACTTACTGCTGCATCTAAGAAATAAGGTGCAGTTTCTTCTAATCCCTCAAAGGTTAAAGTAAAACCTGAAAGGTCTCCTGCTGCTGCTCCTGTAACTACAGTTCCTCCTGTGCATTCCATTCCGTTTTCAAATCCACATAGGAAGTTGTTTCCGTAATAGTCTACTACTACAATATAAGGTCTAGATACTGCAAGTGTTTGCAATTCTGCCTGAGTTTTAGCATCTAAATATGTTAAAGTTAAGTTTAAAGTCTGAGTATAAAAGGTAGTTCCATTTTCTCTAGATGAGGTTACAGTTGTTTCTAAACTAGAATTTCCTTTTACATCATATTCAAACCAACTTGGTGCAGGGCTACCATCTGTGATAGTTGCTTCTTTAGTTGCGCTATCTACTGCAATAGAAGCTATCGTTCCATAGTCTGCAAATAATACTTTTTTTATGCCTCCAAAGGCACTTTTACAAGGTATTTTTCTCCCTGTTGTTAATGTACAAGCCATTGTTTTTTATGATTTTAAAAAAAAAGGGTAAGTAGATAAATTCTACCTACCCTATTTTATTGGTTAATTAATTAATTATGCGTAAGATACGATATCAGAAGCGATTCCAAATTGTACTCCTGAAGTAAAACGCATTACCATTCTAACATTGTTAGAAGCGTCTAAATCTGCCATATCTAAAACCTTAACTTCTTGAGTTGAGTTTAGTAACCCTGTACCAAAGTATAGGTTGCTTTTCTGTGCAGCATACATTTTATCATCAGATAATCCCGGTGATACAAATATCTTAACCCCGTTTACAGTTAAAGACCCATTGTTCCACCATTGAGTACCCATATTAGATACACCATTTGCTCCAAGTCCATTAGCACCAAATCCTCCTAATGCTTGAACATAAAGTTTTGCAGCTTTAGATGAAATGTATAAGAATAAATCTTCTTTTCCATATAATGCAGCAGGAATAGCTTCAACAACGTCAGATAATTTTTCTACGATGTTAGCAGCAGTTAATGCAACAGAAGTTAAAGCCTGACCTGCAGGTACATCTCCTGCAGTTACAGCAGCAGCGATTAATTTTTCAAATCCATCAAATGAATTTTTAGACCCTGCAGTAGTATCTCCTTGCCAAATGTTAAACTCAGTATTTTGTGCAACCTCTGAAGCAACGTGTGCTATCATAAAGTCTGCAAATTTTGGAGGTAAAGACTGACCTAAACCATAGCCCATTTGCTGAGATTCCCAATCGTTTACGAAGTCATACTTACATAATTGTAAATTTACTTGTAATTCAGTTGGTTGTAAAATTCTTTCAGTTAATGTTACAGTTGATGTTGGGTTAAAATCACATCCTGCAGCAGTTACGATTGCATCTGTCGCTAATTTCTTGATTACTTCTTTAAAAGCAATGTTAGATTTTACTGTGATTCCTCCATCGTCAATAGTTGATGCACTCAATAAAGCAGCAGCGATATACTCGCCTGCAAATTGTCCTGCATAAGTCGTAGTGATGTTTGTTGTAGTAGCTAGTTCTACATTTTTTAAATTACTCATTCTATTTTATTTATTTAATTTATTTAATACTCTATCTAATGTTGATGTAAATTTACCTTTTCCAAATTCTACTTTGTTTATTGTTTTGCTTTTAGATTCAGGATTGTGTTTAATAGGTTTTGCAGCAGCTTCTGATAATTCAGTTTTAACCTCTTCAGGAATTTCTTCTGAAAACTCCTCTTTTACAGTTCTTGACTTTAAAGGTGCTTGTACTTCATTTGACATTTCTTCTTCTTGCATTTTACTTTCTTTGTCAGCCTTTAAATCTGCAATCGCATCTTCTAGGTTTTGGATTCTTTTTTCCATTCCCTCCCAATCTGCAACATCTGCCATTTCTTCTTCTTTTTTTTCTTCTTCTTCTGCTAGGTCTTCAGTAATTTCTTCTCCCTCTTCTGTTTCCTTTGCAGGCACTTCATCAGATACTTCTCTAACGTCTGCAATTTGTCCCTCTTCTTCAACTACAACTAATCTACCATCTTCAAGTAAATATTCTCCAACAGGCATTGCTACCTTTTCATCATCTGTTACTATAAAGATTTCTTTTCCTTTCTCAAATGATTCTGCACTTACTATTGTGCCATTCTCTAACTTGGTTTCTTCAAGTTTAACTTCAATATTTAGAAGTGTTTTAATTTGATTTAACATTTCGGTTGATTTCATATTATTTATATAACGATTATTAATTTAAATTTTGCATTTTCAGTTTGAGCCTGTAATATTTCCTATGCCCTGCGCACCAATAGACCCATCACAACAATCTCTAGAATATGTATTGGTATCCCAACATAAACAAGCACGTGAACTTCCCTTAGGGCTTGTTCTACTACCTATGTAAATGCCTTTGTTTTTTGGTCTATTTCTGTTCATCAGTTAAGATTTCAATTATTTTTAGTAAGGTCTCTTTATCACTTTGACTTGACATATCTTCTTTAATTTCTTCTTTAGGCGATTCCATTTTGTCTGCAAAATAACCCTCAATAGAAAAACCTTTAACTTTATTTGTTCTAACGTATTCATTCCAAATTTCTTCATTATTAACTTTTACTGCTCCCATCCAAGTTCCAACAGGCACATTCAATCCATACTTTCTAGACTTGTCTTGTACCTCATCTTCAACTATCCAAGATTCCACTAATGTTAAACCTTTTAAATCTTTAGAGTGTTCTAAGGTTGAATTGTTTTGATAGCCATTTCTTAAATACATTTGTGATGCTTTTGAAATAGTATCTTTAGAGAAAAATATGTAATAATCCCCTTGTTCGTTTTTCCTGTATATTGGTTTATTAGGTATTAATAAAGCACCTAGTAATATTCTTTTTTCTTTGTCTATTTCTGCTAGTTTTACTTCCTCACCTTTTAAGGCTACAAAATCAGATTCTATTGCAGGACTTTCTACGATTGAAATTGCTTCAATTCCACTTTCTTCTTGTTCTTCGTCTAATATTAATTCAACTATTCTCATAATGTTATAACGTATTAAATTTTAAATTTTGCTTTTTTAACCTATTGAAGCATCATCAATTATATTTCTATCTAATTCTTGTGCAGTTGTTACCTCGCTAGAAACTACAAATGCCTGAACGGGTTGTTGTGTTTGTCCACCTATTGCACTTGCTAATTGATTTGTTCCACTTGCACCTACTATATTAAATGCAGGTGGTATTGATGGGGTTGGTGGTATTCCTGATGGTTTTGAAGGTGATGCTGAAGCACCTCTACCTGATGGGTCTTGTCTTTTTATTGTTGCAATATTCTTAACTGCAACTGCTGCTGCTAATCCTGCTGAAACAATAGGGTATGCAGGAAACGCAACAGTAATAGGTGATTTCTGTGCAGTACTATAAGCATTTTGAACACCCTCTACACCACTAATTGTAGCACTAGCAATAGCAAATGCTTTTCCTACTTTAGAATCTTCTCCTGCTAATTGTGCAATTTGATTAAAAGTATTTTTAGCATCTGACAAGGTTTGTTTTGTTCTTATTTCTTTTAACCTTTTTTGCTTTTCCTCGTTTTTATCTTTTGCATCTGTAATTTTACCATCATAAAAAGCTATGATATTTGCCTTTTCTTCTTCTGTTGCTTTTAACCTTTCAAGTTCTGCTATCTTTCTTTCTTTCTCTAATTCAATTTTTTGTATTTCAGTTTGAGCCTTTTCGTTTTCTTTTTGAATTTCTAAATCTTTATTTATTTTATCAACTGCAGCCTGCCTATCTGCTTCTACCTTTTCGGCTTCTTGTTTTTGTAAAGCTGCTGCATCTCTTATAGCTTTTAATTCTGCTTCTTCTTCCCTTTTTGCTGCTACTATTTGACTTGTAACTAGCTTTTGTTTTGTTAATCTTGCTGCTTCTAAATTAATTAAATTAGCTTTTAATTGCGCTTCTTCCTCTAAATCTTCCTTTGTAGACCTTGCTAAAGCATTTTCTGATGTCTTAGCTTCAAGCCTTAATCTAGCTGCTTCAATTTCTTTATTGGTTATTTCTTCCTCTAATGCTCCTGCTTCCTTTAAAAATTCAATTCTTTCTTTAGCAGTAAACTTTTCTTTATTAGCTGCCTTTTCTAATAACTCTGCACGTTTCCTATTTGCTTCTGCCCTATCTACAATATTTTTTCTATCTATCTTATCTGCCTTTGCTCTTTGGTCTGCTATTTGACCCGCAATGACTGCTTCTTCTTTTAATTCTTTTACAAACCCTTTAGTTGATTCAGTTACTTTGTCTATTGTATTTTTAACTCCTGTTAAAGTATCTACATAAGAACTTCCTGCATTTTTAGCTTCTTCTAAAGCACCTTTAAAGTCTCCACTAAATACTTTTTTAATAGCCTTTCCTAAAAAACCAAAAGTATCTATAAGGCTTTCAATTCTATTAGTGATATTTTCTTGAATTGCATTTTTTAAATTAATTAAAGCCTGTTTAGGATTTTCAAATGCTGCAATAATACCCTCGCCTAAGTCTGCCAATAAATCAACTAGGTTTCCTACAACAGAGCCAATGATTCCCAATAATTTTGCGAACTTGTTTTGACCCTTTTCTGAGGATTTAAACGCAGTTGTAACTGCAGTTATAGCAATCAATAATGCACCTATCCCTGTTCCTATTATAGCAACCTTTAAAAGATTCATTCCCTTAGTTGCACCACCTAAACCACCTTTAAGGTTTTTTAATCCTGATACTAAACCCCCTGTTTGCTTATCCACTAAACCTAAAGCACCACTATAATCTGCAGCATTTTCTGTTGCTTCCTTTAATTCTTCATTTGCTTTTTTCCTATCCTTATTTAAGTCTTTTAAGGCAATCTTTTCATCTTTTAATGCTTCCTTTTTTGCTTTTAAAGCATCCTTTATTTTCTTTTGTGCTGCTAAGTCTGCCTTTGATGTTTTATCTAACTGCTTTTCATATTGACGAATTTCTTTCTCTAAATCATCAATTAAACTTTCTTGTAATTTTAATGACTTATTAAGTTCATCAACATTTGCCTGTGCATCTGCAGTTGATAGTTTTAAAGTATATTCCTTTTCTATTGCCATTTGATAGTATTTTTAATATGTTTTAATCCTGACTTTAAGTTTTTAGGCAAAGCATTTTTACCCTGTGCAATTTTTATATTTTCCGTTTCTCCTTTTGCTATCTGCAATAAGTCTATTATATTTTTTATCATAATGTTGTGAATGAATATGGTGCTGATGGTGATGATGCGTTTAATAGAATATCATAAGCAACAATAGTTACAGAATAAGTTGTTCCTGATGTTAAGCCTGTAATCGTATCTGAATAGGTTGTTTGCAATGGTTGTGCCATTGACCCACCAACAGGGCTTCCATTAAAAGATACAACGTAATAAGACATAGTAGTTCCATCAGGTGATACAGATGGATTCCAATTAATAGTAACAGATGTTTGACCTATATTAGTAGCATTAACCCCTCCTACTGTACTAGGTGGTGCTTCTGATGTTGCAGTTAATGTGCTTTTAACATCATTTAATAATTCAAAGTCTGTTTTCCCTGTTGTTAAGTTAGTTGTTAGGGAATTTATCTTATAATTATTTTGACCTATTTGTATAAGGTTATTTAACTGCAAATTATAATAAATCTTCATAGGTAAGTATGCAGTAACCTTTGTTAATCTTCTTCTATTATTAAATACGTTACTTATGTATGTTCTATAATCAGTATAAAATAAAGTATCTGTAAAAGCTAAAGAATTAACTCCTGCTTCATTTGCCTGATATTCATTTATCTCATTTCCAAAATGTATATTTTCTTTACTTGTAGATGATGATAAAGCCAAAGCATTCGATGGAATAAAGTATTCGTCAATATCTTCAATATCACCCCCATCAAAATCTCTTATTCTTATGTTTGTTCCATTACCCTCTCTTATAGGATAAAATAATAAAGGCGACCCAAAATAAGGCTCTTGATTATCGTCTACAAAATAACCCCATTGGACAGTCGTAGAAGTTCCACCTTGCACATCATAAAGCCTTTCATATTGCATATGCTCAAAAGGTACTTCTAGATTATAAGGTTTAGATGGTGCATCAAATATATCTCCGTTTAAAGTATATTGTAAGCTACCCCATTGTGTATTATTTAACTGCTCAAATTGTTTTGCTAAAAATGTTCCTAACCCTTTGTATTTAAATTCTACACTTGAAAAAGGTAATGCAACATTAACTGCTGATTTTGTAGTATCTAAATACTTATCAATATTTATAGGCTCTGATACAATATTTGAAAATTCAACACATTCAACTGACTCAACAGTTCCTCCATCTGCAATCACCCTTTTCACATATTGATTCCCTGTTCCTGCATCATAATAACTATCTAAAGTTCTAACAACAATAGTTCCTGTATTATCTACATAAGCAGTTAAATTAAACATCTTAAAAAGACCTGTCAAGAATTCTATAATAGTCATCTTAGGTATTTGCTCCTGTATATTAAACTCCTTAAAAGCAGTTGTAGTAAATGTTGAAGCATTAGAAAATATCATTTGACCATTATTACCAAATCCACCGATAGTTCCTGTTGTCCAACTTACAGTCATTGTTATACTACTTGCTGCAAAAGTCATAGTAGTAGATGATGCAATTTGAATAGAATAAGTACTATTATTCCAAGGCACTAATATAAGTTGCTGATTGCCTGTTCCTGTTTTTTCTCCTACAACTATTGACCCATTTCTAATAACCTTAACAGTATAGGCATCTGTCGTATTTGGTGGTACAACATCTAAACTTAAAAAAGAAATGCTATAAGGCGATGTAGCAGTTGTAGACACAATTCCATTAGTTGCATTGGCTACTGATGGTTGGCAGTTTGTAGTTGGAACGCATACTGTTGTCCCTAACTCTGTTACTTGTGTGAAATTCTGTAATACTTGTGATGGTGCTTCTACATCTCCTTTCTTTCTGTGCAACCACATAAAAAGGCTATCAAACTTTTCATTTGTAGTATTATTAAAAAAATCATCTGAGAAAGTAATTGTTTGACCACCTGCAAATTCTTCTGATTGTATAGCATCTAATATTGCCTGTACTTTTATAGCGTATTTAAATTGAGTATAATTAACCCCGTTTTGATTAATTGTTCCTGTTCCGTGATGTGATATGTTGTTAATTTGTTCTTCATTATCATATTGTTCGTGTGACCCACTATCGTAAATTAATCTGTTTGTATGTGTGATTAAAGGCACTATGATATCACCATTTTCTTGTGCATTTTGCATTGCAGCAGTAATACCATCAAAGCTATAAATTTGATTTAATGATTGTGGGTATTGTAATGCTGATAATTGAGTGCTTCCTAATAAATCTTTTAAGTTTACAGTATTACCAAAAAATGTAATATTATAAGTATGAGGTACATTGTTTTTTAACTTTACTCCATCTAGTTTTAACATACCCTCTTTAAAAGGTAAGTCGTTTAATTCTAATTTAGATGGCACTTTACTTCTAGCATCAAAAGTATCATCAATATCAAAATTATAATAATGAGTGAATATCTTGTTGTTTACTTTAGAAGCAGGAACTGCGAATGTCTTAGTAAATTCTGTGAATATTTTACTAATATCTTTTACGTTTTGTAATGTCTGCGTAAAAGAAACTGATTCATCTTTGAATAAATCTACCCTCTGACCCTGTATGTAAAGTTGTAACTTTTGCATCTATGTTATTCTATGTTATTCTATGTTATTTTATGTTACCTTATGTTATTTATGTAATCGTATGCTTCCTCAAATTCCATTGTATATTCTATTAACCTATCATTAACAGATGTTTTAAAATTAACTGATGAGGTTTTAACTTTCACAGGGGTAACAATATTAACCCTACTATCTCCCCTACTTGGTATTTCCATCCATACATATTCTGACAATAGTAATTGCTCAAAAAATTCGTTTGCAAATTCAGGGTAATATCCACTACTTAGGCTATGCGTTCTTTTTGCTTGTGTATTAAATACTTTATTAGGTGCATTTCTATTGGAATAGGTTGCGTGATTATTTGTTGGGTATGTTATTGTATTTGATTTAAACCCCTCGTTTGTTCTACCTATTGCAGTTGTATTTTTTAAGAAAAACCAAAGTTCTTGTTGTGCACCATACTTGTTAATGAATATAACTTTTTTACCATCACCATATTTAGTGCAATCTATTCTTTTAATTGTTACAGTAATACCATTCCAAACCACACTTGTTGGAGTGCCACTAACTATAAGTGCTGACAAATTTCCTGATAAATCAACATTTGGCAATATTGCAGCTTTTCCTTGTGGTGCTAATACTGTAATATTAAATGAACCACTTGAATTAAGTTCATCTGCAATTAAAAACCTTGGTCGTGTTGGATATACCACAGGATTAGAGTTTTCTGTAAAAGTTCCGTATGCTTCAAACCCTCTATCTGTATAAGTAGTTGCAGTTCCTACTGCAGTACCTTGACCATTTAACCCTGCGTAATTTGTTATAGTTGTAACTATGTCTACATATTGTGCGTGAAAATTACCCTTGTATTGTATTTCTAAATAATCCCTTGCAAGTTCTGATATATCAAAATTAACAGATGTACTCGCTTCTACATTTTTTGTTAATGTATATCTTAATGTTCCATCTACTGTAACTGTACACACAGAAGAAAGCACCCCTGATGCAGGGATTTCTTTATGTTTAAATTGTGGGCTTCTTAATGCTATATCTGCCATTGTTTATTTTTTTTGTCCTAATATTATTGAATTATCTACATCTTTAACAAAGCCTGCATACAATTCTTGTGATAGTTTTTCTATTCCTTTTTCAAATGGTTTAGTAAAGAATAAATTTGCTTTTAAACCTTTGTTGTAAATACTTCTAGATATTAAATAAGTCATAGTTTGATAACTCATAAACCTACCTTTTTCATCTCTCCATTGAAACCTTTTCTTTCTAAGCCAACCATCTATTCCTTTTCTTAAGCCACCTTTTGGTCCTGTACCACTACCATATTGAAATTGAGATAGTGCTGCCTGTGTTTCAGGATAGGTGCTTGTTTTACCTTTTACCCCTTTGTCTACGAACATTCCGTAGTCTTCCATTAAAAAGTCTACTAGGAATTCATCTGTATTTTCTAGTATATCATAACTTAAAGAATTGTATAAGTTACCATCACCCTTATTATCTTTTGTTAGATTTGTCCTAGCTTGTTGTATAACATACTTAGCATATTGCTCTAGAGCATCATTTAAATTTTTATACCCATTCATTAGCAAATATAAATATCATTGTATATCTGTATGTCCATTGTTGCAGTCCACCCTGCTAGTTGATTATCAAACCTATCATAGAAAGGTGTTAGACTTGGGCTTCCATTTAATTGATACATATCTGTATGTAACTGACCCATCCTAAGTCTTTGTATAAGCCTATTTAAGACTGCTAGTTGATTGTTTAGAATATTTTGTATATCGTTATTATCTGTAAAAATATCTGTTGTTTGTAGCTTTGATTGGTTTACAATATCACAGGCTAGAATACTTATATTAAAATCTAAGGTTTGTTCATTTACTGTTACGTTGTTTACGATAATATGACTTAATGGAAATATATCTTGCTTACTTAAATTCACATCAGTAATATCTCCTGTTGTAACTGTGTTTACATTTACATCTGCTAGTAGTTGTTCTTTTATGGTTTCTGTTAATTGATAGTAACCTCTTACTCCTTGATTGCTCATTTAAATTTCTTTTTAATCTGTTTTGCTTCCATTTCGTTTTTGTCTTTCATAAAAGATAGCATTGTAAAGCATTTATGCATTCCTAATTTAGTGATATTTTCAAATCGTGTAATGTCTCCGTTAGCGAGTCCAAAAATTGATTGATACCATCCCCACTTTCTTGAGAATTGAGATACTGAGTCAAGGCTTCTGTCTCCCCCTCCTCCAAATAATTCATCATAGTTTGCGACAATTCTAGACCTAAATTCCACAAAAAAAAAATTGATGATAAAACTGCATCCATAGGCATATCCAATAAATTAACAGAATTTTCTATTTGGTATTCTTCAATATTATATTTGTCTTTTAACCTTACTATAATTGGTCTGTATAAAACATTCATAGCTTTCTCCATATTATCCCAATCTCCTATAAAATTATCAAGGTCAATATATTCACCCAACAATAAGTCATCTAATTCAGGGTGAAAGCCATACTCTACGCCATTTAATTTAAATTTAGTTACTAAGCTAGGCTTTTGATTAAATAGTTCACTCAGAACGCTTATTATATCATTGGTGTCTTTTAACTTTAACCTGATAACATCTTTAAGTTCTATATTACAGAAAATTTCAATCATCTTAGCATTTAGAAATCTATCTTCTGTTTCACTTTGTTGAATCTTTAAAAACCTTTTATATTGTCTTAAAGTAATTTCACTTAATGAATTTGGTATTTTAATTTTAATTGCCATACTATTATAACGTATTTTATTTAGTTTTTTATTTCAATAAAGGTAATAAAAAAAAGGTAGCCATTTCTGACTACCCCACAGAAAGCTACTAAGTAGCCATTGCACAAAGAATATTTTTATCTCATACTCGCTTCAAAACAAGTTCCCGAGCAATACCCTGCATCGGTTCCTAGTGGCTTACCACATTCTGAACATTCATATTCTTTTTGTTCGTGTGGATTTAAACAATCGTACCATTCCATATTTTAAATATTAAAAATTAAACCTATTAATAATCTACCTATAAAATAGCTTGGTGCTAAAATCAATACTAAAGTTTGTAATTTTTTCATCTGTTCTGTTTTTAAAGGGAGGTTTTACCCTCCCGTTGTTTTTATTTAGATACTATGTATATTTTTTTTAAATCCCTTGCTATTCTTTCGTATAAAGCGACTTCTTGTTTTAAAGTAGCACCCTTGATATACCAAGAATAACCTTGTATTGCTTTGCTTTCTAAATTTCTAAATTCTTGTCTTGTTACTATTGTCATAATTTCTGTTGTTATAATTAATAATATTCAAATATAACATTATTTATTTAATTAACAAAATATTTAATAACTTTTTTTAATGTAAAGTATATTTACCAAAGTTTGGTTTGCTTAATACTGAATAAGTAGCATATCTGATAGCATCAATAATATGGTTATTTTTATCAATAGGTTTATTAATCATTTTACCACTTCTATCTTCTTGCCATTTATAGTTCCTAAATTCCTGTATAGCATTATGGCTATCTTTTAAGATATGTATTTTAAAGCGTTTTAATAAATCTATTCCTGCATTTATACTATCAGCACCTTTTAAACTTGGTCTGACATTCCAACCCATCCTACGCAGTTCCTCAATCAATCTAGGCTCTGCTGAATCAAAGTATATTGTTTGTCTTTCTATTCCAACTTCTTTCCATTTCTTATGGATATCTATTGTAGTCATTTGAGTTTGATACAAATGTTCTTTAACGTAAAGGTCATAGTCTTTTCTAAATACAGAAACTAAACTCGTCGGGTCATTGGTATATCCTGCATCTGCACCAAAGCTAATAAATTCTGCATCTTCAGGAATTTGATTTACCTCAACATAACTAAATATAGTTGATTTACTGATTCCCTTTATACCAAGTCCGTAGATTTGCCAATATTGTTCGTCAGTATATTTTAGTCTTTCAATCTCTTCCTTAATGCTATCACTAAGGAAACTATTATCCAAATAAGTAGTAATGTTAAAATCGGCATCTTGTCTAGGTATTACCTTGTCATAAATCCAATGGTATTCATCTGATGGATTAAAGTCAAGAATTATTTTTTCATCTGTCCTAAATATTAATTGTTGCCAATCTTCATAATCTAGTTCATTGGCTTCATTTATAAATAGTAAGTTTCTTTTTCTACCTCTAACTTTTTGTGGTTGGTCTAAAGAAATAAATTCTACTAGATTTCCATTAATCTTATATTCGTGATTTGATTTATTATGATTAGCTTCAAAGTAGCAATTATGTATTTTTAATATATCTAAAAAATCCCTCATTACAGATGCCCTTACTGATGGGAATGTTTTTCTACATATTGTTATTGTCTTTCCTGTATTCTTTAATGAATAATGAAATATAATATACAACAGTATGTTATAAGTCTTACCCGACCTAGTTCCACCTTGTTCTATTGATATTTTTTTATCTGTTTCTAATAGATGCTCAAAAACTACATTAGTCTTTATCTTCACTATTCTTAATTATTTCAATCTGAAAATTAGTTGGCATTCCATCTGCTCCTGTTATCTCTTGCCTTTCAACATATCCTCTTTTCTTTCCTTTTGTCTTTAAATAGAATATTGTAGCTGCAGTTGAATTATCAGAAATCTGTTTATGTAATTGACTTTCTGCAAAGTCTAAAGCAACGTTCTCTATTTCCTGTACTGCTATTGCAAACATTTCATCTTCCTTTAGCCATTTATAATATGTGCTTCGAGGTATATCTGCTTTCTTACAAGCTACTGTAACAACTCCTAGACTTTGTTCTAGTGCAGCTAATAGTGATTCCTTTTTTATGTGTCTACTTTCGTTCATATTATTTGTCAAACCCATTTAATGGATAAAAAATTAAACTATTTCTGTATGCTTCTTCATTCTGCATAATTATCTTTGTAACTCCGTGAATGTTATACCAAGCAGGATACACTAAAATACTGTTATTTGATTGCTCAAATGTATGATTAAAATCGGGTACACATAATGCTCCACCTTTAGTATCTTTCCTTTTGGTTAATATTACATTTACTGTATTTTTTAAATTACCCCTATCTTGATGAAATGGAGCAGCTATATTATAATTAGATATACTACTTGTAAATAGTTCTCCGAATCTATATTTAGGTAATGTAGTTTCTTCTATCAGTTTTTTTTGTGATTCATATTGTTCAGGCATATATTTCTTGATTAATTTTTCTGATTCCTTACAAGTTAATAACATTGCCTTGATAAATGTTTTTGCTTTTTTATGTGTGTGTACTGTTGATACAGAATTGTAAGGTCTTCTTAAATGTGGCTTTGCTAAAACCCCACCTAGTATAGTAGACATTTGAACAGTATTTCTTGCTTTAGCTTCTGCTCTACTTATACCATATTTTTTCTGCATAGCATAAACATCTGACCTTTCAAGTAAAGACTTAGGAACATTTTTACTTAGAAATTCATTGTTCGCTATATTTAAATATTGATTTAATTTTTCAGGTAGTTCTGTTAGATAGAAACCAATAACCTTGCCATCATATTCTAATAAACAACTTTCAGTAACTGTAGGTGGAACATAATCACATTTTGAGCCAATCTTTACGTTATGTTCGTTTAGTTCTAATTTTAGTGTTTTCATATTAGTATTTCGTTTTTTCTTTTTGTGTTTAGCTTAATTTTATCACCCCACTTTGATTTTAAAATCATTATATTTTTTTGTTCTTCTTTGTCATTTCTAATATCAACTGCCCCTCCTGCGTTAGAATAATGCTGAAATGTAAATAAATATTTTTGATACCTTAAAACTTTAGCTTTTTGTATGTGTTGTAAAGTAAAATCATAATCTTCCTTTAAAGTTAGTTGATTATCAAACCTCAATTCATTTGGCTTAACAAATAACATATCTCCAATACAAAACTTATTCTCTACAACTATTTTATTAGCAAAGAAAAAATTATCTGTTGGTGGAACACCCATTAAGTAAACTCCGTTTATTTTTTTAAACTTACCTACAATATCTTCTATTGCTTCATCTAAAGGTACTGTTCTTTTTTTTACAAAATTTTTATTTGTTGTTACCTTTTTTATATCATCACTAAGTTGAATACAAATAGAGTTATTTTTAAATGAATGTTCAAGTGCAAAATTTCTGCTATCCATTAGGTTTCCCGTATTGTAAACTTCCTTACAACCATTTTGTTCATATAATTTTTTTTGACCATTTTTAACACAAAAGATATATTTTTCTTTTTGTTCATCATTGAATGGTAAATCATTATATCTATTAGCACTAATCACATAAACTTTATGATTCATAATTTTTTAATGCGTTTAAAAATAGTTCAGACATATCAACGCCAATAGTTTTTAATTTATCAATATAAGGTCTAACATCTTTTTCGTATTGTTCTGTTGGGTATTCAAGTATAACTGATTTTTTAGTTTGGTCGTATAAATTATCAATTTTTTCTTCTAAATCAATTTCATCCAAAACACTATAATCAATTTCTTCTTCGGGTTGCCAAACATCTAATCCCCAATCTTTCAATTCAACGTTGTCAAATGTATTTGCTAAAATATCCCAATCCCATTCACCAAAGCCTACATTGTCTTTAATAATAAATTCCTGTGCCTGTTTGTCTGTTAAATCTTCTGCCTGTATAATATAGACTTCTTTCAAACCTATTTCCTTACAAGCCTTGTAACGCATATTACCACCGAGTATGATATTATCCTTGTCTACCACTATTGGTCTAAGTTTTAGCATCTCGGGAAAATCCTTTACACTTTTAACAAGTTTTTCAAATTTATACTTGTTGATGCTTCTAGGGTTATTTTCGTTTTCGTTGATTGATGATATACTTACCTTTTCTATTTTTGCTTTAATCATTGTTAATATTTTTTTCTAAGATACAAAAAAATTATTTTCTGTATATTTTTGTAATTACTAACTGAAATATTCCAAAGTAAATAACAATATCTTCTTCGTATATTTGTTCATCTTCAAAAGGGTAATGTCTTACACCAAACAAAATCCCTTTAAAAAATCCAACTTTAACTTCGTAACGCAATAACTTCATAATATATGATTTGTAGTATAACGTTTTTAAAGTTACTTTTTATTTACCAATGCATACCATCCATAGATGTACTGCTTTCTATTATTTTACATTCATCT
>JABAZK010000058.1 GCA_018608485.1 Flavobacteriaceae bacterium
AAACTAAGAATTAACGGACATTCACATTTGCTTCCTTATCCGGAGCAGATTCCTTTATTTATGAAAGAAAAGGAAATTTTCTGGGTAGATGATGAACGAAAGCACATGCTCCAAAAAGGATGGAAGCGTCCGGTAACAGACTCTAGTTTTTTCTTAGATGAAAAACTATTGTGGATGGAAAAAAATAAAATAGATCACGCAGTAGTCTTAAACCTTTCTCAGCTTTATGGTAACGGATTACGTTTAGAGGAAATGAAAAAAGCACTGCGTTTTCAAAATGATTTTAATGCTAAAATACAACAAGATTATCCCTCAAAATTTACTTGTGGTTTTGTAGTTCATCCTGGTTTTATTCAGGGTGCTTTATGGGAAATTGAGCGATGTGTAGAAGTATTAGATTTGAAAGTTTTATGCTTGCCAACTCATTTTATGGATTCTATAGGGCAATGGAGATGTGTTTTTGATAAAGAGAATGATCCAATTTTTGAATTAGCAGATAAGTATAAATTAGCCATAGAAATTCATCCCTATGATGGTGATAAAATGATAAAATTAGAAAATACTTCTTGGCGTTTTCATTTAATTTGGATGTTGGCTCAATGTGGTGATGCATACCATTTTTACACATTAAACGGAATGCAAGAGCGTTTTACTAATATAAGAACATGTTTTGCTCATGGTGGACAATTGGCTCAGATGAATTTAGGAAGAAGAATACAAGGGTTTGATGGTAGGCCAGATCTATTTGAAGGTAAAATACACCCAAGAAAAGCCGTAGGTCATCCAAATATTTATTTTGATACCTTGGTGCATGATACAGATTCTTTAAAATTAATGATAGAGCGTCAAGGGTCTAATCAAGTAATTATGGGGCTAGACGATCCCTATCCTTTGGGAGAAATGGAAAGTGATGCTCAATCATCTTACCCGGGAAAACTACTAGATTTAGCAAAAGAGCGTTCAATTATTGATCAAAAACAATATCACGAGATTTGGGAAGATAATACCTTACGCTGGTTGTTTGGAGAGGATGAAAAAACGAAACAAGATCTTATAAATAAAATTTTAACTTAAAATAATTGATATTAGTATTAAAAATACCAAAGCAAATTGGTTTTAAAGTATCTAGAGTTTCTTTATTTTTTTTAATAAATCGTTAAAGTAGACACCTTATTCGATAACTATTTTAAAAATATCGCTTTTGTTTAATTTAAAAGCAACTTCCTTAAACTTAGGTGGGCCAAACCTCCCTTTTTTTTGATTTGAAAATCCATAGGGTTCCTTTGGAATACCTAAAAAATTAGTATCTATTTTTTTATTTTCATTCAAATCTTGAAAAAAGGAAAAAGCATATTCACCTTTTTCAAGTAAATTAAAAACAATTTTTGCCTTGTGATTTTTTATGGGAACTTCAGCGCTTCTAAAGATTTCTTTCATGTAATTTTTCTCAGAGTCATACAATGCTAGTAGTACATGACCCTTATTGTACTTTGTTGTAGTGATTTCTAAAGTAATTGTTAGGGTTTTATTTTCCTGAGCAGTTAGGGTAGAAATACCATTAAATAAAAGTAAAAAGGAGATTAAAAAGAATTTCATTTTATCTTATAATTATTCAAATATTTTTTGATTATTTTTAATCCCTAGCATAAAAAATTTCCAATTTTTATGTTAAGATTCTTTATGTATAAAACCAAATTTGATATTGTACTCAATTCAATCTTAAATTTAGTTTAATTAATGGTAATGGTGAGTCTGAATTGATAAGTTTAGAAATTATTTTAAACCTAAGTTCCTCTATATTACTATTAAAATATTGTGCCCATTTGTCCTCCTTAAATAAATGTTTAATTTGTTTTTCTTTTATTTGAGCTTTATTTAAAGTAAGTAAATTTGGCCTTTTTTTTGATTTTGAAATTTTAATTTTTGTTTTTTTTGTTTCAAAATTTACTGAAATATAAAATAATTTTTCAGTCTCATGTAACGAATAAAAATCTTTCCATTTTGCAAATGCTAATACTGTTTGTTGATTTTTATAAGATGAAGTTGTTATCAATTTCCACCTACAAGAGGCAACTCTTCCCCAATGGTTTGATTTTCTGTAGACTCCTTCTTTTGTAAAGAAATAAAGACTGTTATGTTTGCTCTTATAACAATTTTTTTCTTCAATATCTATATGATTTACCTCTTGAAACTCACAGTATGTATTTTTGAAAAAGGTATTTTTATTGAAAGTAATCAATCGGTATTTATTTAAAATAATAAAACGCAACCAAATTAATGATTGCGTTTTATTTTTTATAATATTTCTAGAAAATTATTTAACTTCTTCGAAATCTACATCTTCTACATTATCACTTTCTGTTGCTGATTCTGGCTGACCTTGATCTGCACCAGGATTTGCTCCAGCTTCTTGTTCTGCTTTGTACATTTCTTCAGAGGCAACTTTCCAAGCTTCATTAATCTTTTCCATAGCAGCATCAATTTGCGCTAAGTCTTTAGACTCATGTGCAGCTTTTAGTTCTACTAAAGCAGCTTCAATTGGACCTTTTTTATCATCAGATAATTTTTCTCCAAATTCTTTCAGTTGCTTTTCTGTTTGGAAAATCATTCCATCTGCAGCATTTATTTTCTCTACAGTTTCTTTAGCTGTTTTATCTGCATCGGCATTAGCTTCAGCATCTTGCTTCATTTTTTCAATTTCTTCCTCTGATAAACCAGACGAGGCTTCAATTCTAATTTCATGAGACTTGTTAGTTCCTTTATCTAAAGCTGAAACTTTAATGATTCCGTTTGCATCTATATCAAAGGTAACTTCAATCTGTGGAATTCCTCTTCCAGCTGGCGGTAGTCCATCTAAATGGAAACGACCAATTGTATTATTGTC
>JABAZK010000157.1 GCA_018608485.1 Flavobacteriaceae bacterium
TCATAAACTATTCTTTGAGTATTTCATTAAAAACCTCTAAATACTGATCAACAGTTTTTTCAATATCAAACTTATCTAGTAAAGATTTTTGAAAATTAAATTCTCCTAAAAAATCTTTATTTAAAATAATCTTTTTTATCAAATCAGTTAAGCTATCTTCTTTAGGATGAAAAATAAAGTTTTTATTTTTTGATAAAAGCTCTTTAATCCCCCCCATATTACTCGCTATGACAGGTTTTTTATTTATTATTGATTCTAAAACTACTCTCCCAAATGGTTCATTCCACAAAGAGGGTACCACCAAAACATCAATCATTTCAAAAAAACTGGCACTATCAATATATCCAACATACTCTATTCGAACTGAGTTATTGATTTCTTGTAAATATTCTAAATAATTTTTATTTATTTTTCCTGCTATAATTAGTCTCCATGAAAGGTTCTCTAATTTAGAAAAACTTTTAAGCAATAACTCAATACCTTTTGATTTTTTTATTTGGCCAATAAAACCAAAAGTGTTGGTTTGTGTGTGTGGTTGAATTTTTAATTTATTTATGTAAAATCCGTTATAAATCAACCTATTCTTAACTTCTTTAAAGTAATCATTATTAATATGATCTTTTATAATATAATCACTAATACCAATCAAATAATTAACTTTTGAAGAATCCATTTTCTTTGGTATAGAAAGTAATTTACAATCTAAACAAGATTTACTGCAGTTAGAATTATTTTTGAATTTTGACGTCTTAGGACATTGTAAATAATAATCTCTTAGAACGTGAACAATCTTAATATTTAAATTAGAGGCTAAAGACCATAATTTTGTTGAGAAACCGCTAATATTATTAGTTAACAAAATATTAGGCTTATAATTGAGAAATAATTGCTTCAAAAAATCATCATATTTTTTGTTATTTGAATCATTTATGTGCCATTTTAATTTTTTAAATAATCCACGATTAATATCGTCATATGGCCAATAACTATTTTTAATCTTTATCTGATAAATAATAATCCCATTTAGCTCATACGTTAAATCTTCTTTACCAAGACAAATTACTATTACATCATTTCCTTTAAAATAAAGTTTTTCAGCTAAAATTTGGACAGATTTTTCAGCTCCTCCTACTTTATTTGGTGCATATAATGTATTTACAATAGCTATCTTCATTAAAATCTCATAAAATTATTTGTATTGGCATGACGAACTGCTTTTTTAAAAACTTTGAAGTTTTTATTTCCAAAACAAAAACAAAATAACAAACAAGTAAAAGCTAGTTTATTTAGGTTATAAATTAGTTTATTATCAATTAAATTATTTTTTTCAAACATCATTCGATTTCTTACACTATAATAAACTCTTAATGAAGGGGCTTTTTTTATTTTTATAAAAGTATTATTCGTTTTATTGATTAGATTCCAAGAAGAATCAATATCATCTATTACACTATTTAAAACTAAATAAATCTTCTTATTTGATTTTGTTATTCTGTAACTCCAATCGTGATCATCAGAATATAAAAAATAATCTTCATTTGGATATCCTATTTCGTCTAAAATAGATTTATGAAAAAACATACCTCCATAAGGTGCATAGGCAATTTCACCAACTTGATTTAAATTAGAAATATATTTTTTTTTTGAAAAAAAATTCTCTGCTTTTAATTTTAAGTGAAAACCAGAAAAACTATTATTTAAGCCTAAAACTAAATTTGGATTATTCTCTATAATTGCCTGTCTATATTGAAGTCTGTCCGGTCTATAAGATAACAGAGCTTTTACATCATTTGACTTTTTATTCCAATATTCCTTTAATTTTTCTAATGATTTTTTTCTAGGCTTATTATCATCATCCAATAACCATATATAATCACCTAAATTTCTAATTTTTACTTCTTTTAATCCTTGTTTATAACCTTTGGCTGAACCTAAATTAGAGGAATTCCATATTACAAAAGTTTTATTTTTATGGGTTTTCGAATACTTTTCTAGTTGAATCTTACTGTTTTTATGGGAATTGTTATCTATAATAATTATGTTAGAAACACCTTCTTCAAAACAAGAGTCTAAAACCTGTTTAAGTAGGTGAAATCTATCAGAATAAGTGACAATTATAGCCGTTATTTTCATCATGTATAATTATTTTTAGTATTTATTACCCCTTACTAAATAGACCTACAGGAATTGTTAAAACTCCTGTTCTTTGTTTTGCTATAACGACTCTAATAATATTTTCCCCAATAATTGTTCCTGCAGTGGCAATTGCAGCTCCCACTTCATTATATTTAGTAATTAACAAATAGTTCAAAATAATATTTAGTAATAAAAATGCCCCAGATATATAACTGAAAATTTTCTCATGCCCTCCCATTATTAATAAAACTCCTGAACAACCAGTAGAAATATTTATAAATTGTCCTACCGATAAAATAATTAAGCAAATGTAAGCAGCTGAAAACTCGTAACCCCATAATTCTAAAATAGCACTACCAAAACAAACAAAAAACAACATAGAAACAAATCCAATAATGAACAACCAAAGTGTTACTTGTTTTACTAGAATATTCATTTCTTTTAATTGATTTTTATCAAAGAAATTAGCTAATTTAGGTGAAATTGCAGCATTTGTAATTTGCAGAAAAAAAGCAATAAATAAAACCAATCTTGATGCTACTGTGTATAATCCAACTTTAGAGGAATCACTTAACCAACCAAGCATTAAAACATCTACTGAGGAACTTAGAAGTGTCGTAGAAGATACAAAAAGAAGTGGAACAGCCATACTTAACATAGTTCTATCAAAGAAACTTTTTTTATAAATAGGATTGTAAAGCTTCTTCCAGTAAATAGTAGTTATAAAAAAAGTTACTACTCTCCCTAATGCGTACAAAAAAATTATAGAGATTAATGATATTTCAATATTCAAAAAAAAATAAAAACCTATTCCTATTAAAACAATCAATGAAGTTAAAAAGTCTTTAAGAAATCTACTTTGCCATATTTTTCTAAAACCATTAATCCCAGAAATAAAAACACTAGAAATAGTCTGGGGTACAATAACAATAAAACTTATAATTAGCGGTATTTCAAGTTCTGAATTATTAAAAAAAGAAGCAATAAAACTGGAACCATAAACCCCTATAACTGTAATTAAAACAGAAATAAAAACATTTAAAATTAATGCCGTATATATAGAATTCCCAATTATAATTGAGTCATTATTTGAATTCCCAATCGCTATTTTTTTTACTAGAACATGATCCATCCCAAACATAGACAAAACCATAACTATAGTAATAATTTGATTAATTAAATTCACTTCACCTAAACCGGAAGCTCCCAGTATTCTTCCAAGAATAATACTTGTTACTAATCTTGCTGAGATACCTACTATTTGTATAATAATAGTTGAAGAAGATTGTAACAATACCTCTTTGAAATGTACATCAAGATTCTTTAATCTATTAAAAAAATTGGTCATAAAAAAACTCATGTATATAGTAAGTTATTCAATTATAAATTACAAATCTTTTAATAACAATATATTGAAGAAGTTAAAAATCAATATTAAATCTTTCGAGTATATTCTAAATAACTACATATTGTAATTAATTAAATACTTATTAAATTCAATTAGTGAAACATATAATAACATTAATAAAACAGACATACATGATAATAAAAAAATATAATTATTTGTAATACCTTTAATTTCAGAACCTATCGATTGAAAATTAGAAATTATGTTAATAACATTTGATTTATAAGCAATATCCTCAAAAGTTTGACTCAAATCGTAAATAATTTTTCTGTCAATTTCAAATAATTCATTTTCTTTTGAATCTTTTCTTATTGTATTTTCATTGGTTCCTGATATATCAATATTTGTATTTGTTGAAATATTTTTAGCTCCCTCCAACATTACTTTCATATAAACTTTCCTTAAAGAATCAACTTCAGTAAAGGTTACTCTCAATATTGAATCTTTGGTCAGAAGATTTTCTTTGGTTAATTTTTTAATCCTATTGAAATATTGATTTTTTTCAACAGTTTCAATAATAATATTATCTAAATTACTGAAAACATCATTCACAGTTGCTACTACCTCTATTTCATGATTTAAATAATCAAAATCCGTGAAATTTTTCTCAAAATCATCAAAATCATAACTCTTAACAGTTAATGTATCTACCTCTAATATGAATTTATCATAAGCATTTATAACATCGTTACGGTTAGTAATTGGTGTGATTTCAAATTTCCTTAATGAAGCTGCTTTTGAGGAATCTAATTTAAAAATAGATGATAATTCTTGAGTATTTTTTTGAGTTATCAAATCATTGTAGTAGTTAATATTTTTGTAAAGATTTTGCGCACTCTCAAAATTAGGCTGAACAATCAGATTTGAACTGAACTTAATTTCTTTGGAGTTTTCTAAAAAAAATCCAGCTATCGCACCTATTAAAGCTGCTACTGCAAACTTTATTAAATGAAATCTTAAAAAGATTAAGATTAAAATGAATCTATGAAATATACCCTTAAAAATACTTCCAATAAAATTAAAAAAGTTTTTAAATCCTTTTCCTATAATTACAAATAGAGAACCTAAGTCTACCTCTTCTTCGTTGTTATTTTTAGCTGTTGACATACTATTAATATTGATTTTTTAACTATTAAAAATTTGTTCTAATATTTTATGAGTAATGGCATAAGTGGGTGTTACTCCAGACATTCCCAACCCTCCTGAGGCTAAAGTAGCTCCAGTTTCTAACGGATTATCCGAAGCATAATAAGCATATCTTACTTTAACATCCTCAGAAACATTACCTCTAATCTTAGAAGCGGCCTGTATAGCCTTTTGATAATGTGCCCCTTCCATTTCTAATCCAATAACATTCCATGTAGAATCATGAAAAAACTTTAATAAATCTTTATTTTGCAAAGATGTACCTAATACGGTAACCATGGCTCCATCAAAAGAACATACTCCAAAACCTTCAAGGTCTTTCTTGGTCAATTGATTTGTAAATGGATAATTATCAGCTGTACCTTCAAAAATATGTGCAGAGGGAATCATAATATCTCCTTTACCTCCCTCTAAAATACCGGCTTTACCCATAATAGATATAGATGCTACATTTAAGTGAGTGGTATTTTTCTTTTCTTTATATGGTTTCAATAATTCATCCATAGTTTCGTATGCTTGCTCCCCAAAAGCATAATCCATCACTAAAATAACTGGAGCTTTTTCCTCAGCAACAACTTTTTTAAACTGTGTATTTGCAATGTCTATTTTTTTGGTGTCTATCACCTGAACATTAATATTTGTTCCAGAAGTATCCTTTATGTATGTTAATCCCTTTTTTGAGGCATACTCTTTTACTTTCTTCTGCAATGGTTTACTATCATTATTACTTAAAAGCTCATACAACTCAAACCCTTTTTTACCTTTTACTTCTTCTGTTAACGAACTTGTAGCGTAAATAGTATTTAGAACACTATGCATATTTGCACTAATGATGTGTATTGGTCTTTTTAAAAGATCATTATCTTTCAATACTTTTTTAATAGTATTTGCCCAAATGTCACCATAAATATGATGTCCTATTTCTTCCCTTAAAACAGAACTAAAATTAATTGTTCTCTTTTGTTGATGACAAGTCTCACTTATAGCTAATTTTCCTAACCAATATATGATCTGAAAAAAACGATCTACATTTTCTGATGAAGTAAATGCGTTATAGGCATCAGCTACCTCGTCGTAGGTTCTTCCTAAAATATTTGCAAGATGAACTTTTGTAACTTCTCTTTCTTCCTCAGAAATATTTTTATTGTGAAGAACAACTTCTTCTAGGTTTCTCCATTCTCGAGTAATATTACCCTCTAAATCTAAAAGAATACGTTCTTTAATTTTATGAGACTCAATAAATAAAAAAGTGAGATGTGTTAGAATATCATAAATTTCAGATCTTCCTCTAGTGATCTCTATATTCATTTGATCTTTATCTATTCTATAACAATTTCTTCTTCTCTTTGGAGGTATAATTACTTTAAAATGTGTTTTATTATAACCTTCATCTGCAGTTAAATTAATAAATTGACATTCTTCAATTCCTTCCGGCAAACGTTCTATCACATAAATTAATCCATTTAATTCTACTCTATCTTCTGCAATAGAGCCATAAATTTCTGGCCTTAATAACAGTAAAGATTTTCGCAGGGTCTCTCCAGATACGCCCATTGGTTTGTAAAAACCTCTACTAAATAAATGTCTCATAGAAATATATAACCTTTCTATGGCATTTGTTGATTCTTGTGCTCTTGTTCTTTCTTGATGTTTAGTTTTCAATATTGGGTTTTTAGGCTTCAAAGATAAGAAATTAGACCTCCTTCAATATCTTGGCGTATTTGTTTTTGTTTTTTAAAATTTTTACTGCCTCAAGAATCACCTTATCTTTTGTTAATTTATTCTGAAATAATCCTTTTTTATAATAGTATTTAATAAGAATTTCATTCTTTATAATTTGAGATAAATAGGCTTGATCATTTGTGATTTGAGATATTTTTTCTTTTAACAAGATCTCTCTTATCTCTTTATTTTTTTTGTCTAAAAGCTTTGAGTCTTTTATTGAGTTAAAAGCCTTCAAGAATAAATTTTCTTGAGTAGTTTTAAAAATCGTATCTGTTGTTTGAAGATAGTTTAAAAAGTTTTTAAAATCGGTAGGAGAAAAAGAATAGTCGGCTGCTAAACTGATTGTTGGATTATTGTAATAAAAATCAGTTGAAAAATTAAAAATTGCTTTAGATTTAATTAGGGCTAAAGTGGCATCTGTTTTCTCAGGAAAATTAATTAATATGTCAGGAGAAATTCCTCCTCCGTCATAAACTATTCTTCCGTTTTTTGTTCGAAAAGAGTTTACTATACCATCAGAAAACTTTGAGACGTTACCATTACTATCTCTATTCGAATAATCTAGCTCTTGGATACATCTTCCACTTGGAGTGTAATATTTAGAAATGGTGAGTTTAAGTTGTGTGCCGTATGTTAATTTTCTATACTGTTGAACCAATCCCTTACCATAGGATCGTTCCCCTAA
This sequence comes from Flavobacteriaceae bacterium, assembly GCA_018608485.1. Taxonomy (GTDB): domain Bacteria; phylum Bacteroidota; class Bacteroidia; order Flavobacteriales; family Flavobacteriaceae; genus Polaribacter. Next base: position 7,101 of record JABAZK010000157.1, read on the forward strand.
AATTACAGCTCTGTCATAATCTTGTAAAGCTCCTGCAACTATTTCAGAGGCAGATGCTGATCGTTCATTAATTAAGACTGTTAATGGAATTTCTGTATCTAAAGGAGTTTTTGAAGCTTTGTAACTATTACTAAGTTTTTTAACTTTTGCTTTGGTTGTTGTTATGTTACTTCCTTTAGGTAAAAAAAAGTTTGAAATATTAATTGCCTCACCTAAAGAACCCCCTGGATTATCTCTTAAATCAAAAATTAGATTTTTCATCCCTTTCTCCTTTAATTTTAAGAATGCCTTCTTAACTTCAGAAGAAGCCTTTTGATTAAATCTTGTTAATACAATATAACCAGTTTCTTGATCAATTAAATCGTAAAAAGGAACAGGGTTAATCTCAATTTTTTCTGATACTAATGTAACATATATAATTTCTTCTTTTCTTAAAACAGTTAGATTAATTGGACTATTAGGTGCCACCTTTAATATTTCTGAAAGTTCATCTCTGTCCATATTTTTTAGAGATTGATTTTCAAATTTTATAATGACATCTCCAGCTTTTAACCCTTTTTTGTCTGCCTCATAGCCTTCGTAAATTTCATTTAATACAATTCCCCTTTGATCATAAAAAACTGAAATTCCAAAGCCTGAATACATCCCCTCTCTCTTAATTCTTTCTTCTTGCACTTCTTGTTCATCAAAATAGTTTGTGTAGGGGTCTAACTCTTCTAATGTGTTTTTAATAGCCTTACTTGTTAATTCAGCAGGGTTAATTTCATCTACATAATAAATAGACAATTCTTTAAACAGTGTTGTGTAAATTTCTATTTGCTTTGCAACTTCAAAAAAATTTGTTTTAGCGGAAAAAGAAAGAAAAACAATTGCGATAAAAACAATTAATACTTGATTTTTAAATTTATTATTTCGCATTTTTTAATGTGTTTCAGTTTCTTTGAACAATGTCAAAAGTTCTTTAATGTTCTCTTTTACCTCAGAAAAAATTGGTTCTTTCTTACCCAAGTAGGTAATCATAATGAAAAGGGATAAGTTATAGTCTTGAAGTATTTTTCTTTGCTCTAACCTGTACGCCTCTTTTATTAATCTTTTTATTCTATTTCTGTCAACTGCTTTTTTAAAATTTCTTTTTGGAACAGAAAAAGAGGCCTGAGTTTTTATCTTGAATGAGTTTTTATCTTGAATGAGGTATATTAACCTAAAGGGATACTTTTTAATAGATTTTCCCTCCTCAAAAAGTTTTCCAATGAGTTTTTTACTTTTTAATCTTTCTTTTTTTCCTAATGTGTTCTTTTTATTCATTTATACAAACTTACAGAAAAGGGTTTTTTAAAAGGACCATCTTTACAACTAATTCTATATAGGTTAAATTAATGGATAATTCTGTCTATTGGGCGTGTTAAACATGTTGGACCTCCACCTCCTTTTACACTTATCTCATTTCCTTCGTATATATGTACAGAGGCACCAGCATCTTCTAATAATTTTCTTGTGATTGGATTTCCAGCCACCATCAAGCAATCACGAGGAGCTACTGCTAAAACATTACAACCCATGGAATCGAATTCTTGCTCTGGTACTTCTACTAATTGAAAGCCTCTTTCCAACAACTCATTTCTAAACTTTATTGGCATTAATGGAGAATAAACAACTGCTAAGTTTTTATCTACTGGACTTAGTATGGACATTAAGTGAAAAACATCGTTTTTACCCTTATAATGGGGTAACTCAACAACTATAATCTCTATCCCTTGGGGTTGCAATAAGCCTTTTAATTGACTGATTCCTTCTTCATTTGTTCTGTAGGTATGACCTACTGCCAGTGTGTTTTGATCTAACCAAGCAACATCACCCCCTTCCAGAGTTCCAGGAAACTTTATTTCTCCAAGAATATTAACATTGTTCATTTTATAAGCTTCCAATTGAGCGTATGGCTCATGTATTCTACCTTGCTTTCCCATATTACAAATAATGATTCCAAAATCTGTTGCTATTGAAGCATCTCTACAATAAATGGAATCTATTTTAGTTTTTTTATTGATGGGAAAAAAGCATGTGCTTATATTTTTTTCTCTGAAAAATGTCTGGAATGCAGCATACTCCTCTAGTGATTTTTTAAAATTAGGCTTAGAAAGGTATTGAAGTGTTTCCCAGTGTTCTGATAATTCTTCTTCTGAGAGAAATGAGTTTTTCGCAGATTTTAAATAAACAGAGGCTAACTTTAAGTATTCTGAATGTCTAGTAACTTTCATTTTCTTTTCATTTTATTCCATTGCATAAAAACATAAAATGGAATTCCTAGTAATAATAGTAATAATCCATAGAAAACAACCTCAGCACTTGAACCATAAATAGCCCATAAAGAATAAAGAAACCCAAAAAGACCGAGTAAAACTGTTTTAACAATGCTATTTGTGTGATTTTTGTTTTGAATAATTACTATTGCATATGAAGCAGACACAAATAAATAGGGAACTAGACAAGCCAACACAGTTAAGTTTACAATAAAAGTAAATTGAGTTACTAGATTTTCTGAAAAATTCATCAACATAACAACAGAACTCAATATACTTCCAATAACAAGACCTAGTACAGGAACTCCTTTTTTATTTTTCCTTTTAAAAATTCTAGGAAACATCTCATCTTTTGCAGCGGCCATTGGTATTTGAGCTAAAATTAAAATCCATCCGTTTAAAGCACCCATTCCAGAAATAATTGCACCTATTGCAATAAAGTATCCGGTATATTTCCCCCCTATTATTTCTCCTGCTTCAGCAAAAGGGGCAGGAGAATTTTGTAAAGTTTCAGTTGGTAAGATCCCAAATAAAACAATAGTGCTAAAAATATAAATACATGTTGAAATAATGGTTCCGTACATGGTTGCTTTTGGCACTGTTTTTTCTGGATTGTGAATATTTTCTAAAGGGATACTAGCTGACTCTAATCCTAGAAAGGCATATAATGTTAATGCCGCTACCAAAGAAAACGATGTAAAATTACTTTCGCCTGTCATATTAAATTCCGGAAAATTATCAAGGCTGAAAAAAAAGATGCCAAAAATGATAACAAAAACTAATGGAAGTAATTTTAAGACCGTTGTTATTAATTGAATTTTACCGGTAGTTCTCATACCTTTTGAATTAATCCAAGTAAAAAACCAAATCATAGATAAACCTATTGAAACTGCCACTACAGAATTAGTTTGTAAGATTGGGAAGAAAAAACTTAGACCCCCAATAATTGCTATCGCAATTGCAGCATTACTTATCCAGGTAGATATCCAATAACCCCATGCAACTAAAAAACCAATAAAATCTCCAAAACCTTGTTTAGAATATAGATAAGGCCCACCACTTTTATTGACAATAATTTTACTGAAATTACTAAAAATCTTTGCCAATATTAAAGCTCCAGAAGCGGTAAAAACCCAGCCTAGCAAACTAATACCACCATATTTAGACAATGAAGCAGGTAATATAAATATTCCTGCACCTATCATATTCCCAACAACCAATGCTGTTGAAGTAATCAAACCTATTTTTTTGTTACTAGAACTCATATTATTTATGTAATTTTAGATTCAATTTTTTTAAATATACAACTATAATTCTACACCTAAAATGGTCTTTAATATAAACCCAGATATTACAAAAGCAGAGACACTACCAGCTACTTTTTACAAAGATCCTTTTGTTTTTGAAACAGTAAAAGAAAAAGTTTTTTTAAATACATGGCAGTGGATTGGAGATGAAAATTTAGTTAAAGAAACACAATCTGTTCATCCATTTATATTATTGGATGACTTTTTAACAGAACCCATGTTGTTGACAAAAGATAAAGAAAATACGATAAGTTGTCTAAGCAATGTTTGTACACACAGAGGAAACATTGTAGCACTAAAATCGGGAACATCAAAAAAACTCACATGCTCCTATCATGGAAGAAAATTCAATTTAAAGGGTGAATTTGAGTATATGCCAGAATTCAAGGATGCCCAAGACTTTCCTAAGCCCTGTGATAATCTCCATGTATTTCCTACTAAAAGATGGGGGCAATTTTTATTTGCAGGTCTAAATCCAAGTTTTGATTTTCAAGAAATTATTGATGTCATGAATGAAAGAATAGGATTTTTACCTATTGATGAATTTAAACATGATAAATCATTAAATAAAAACTTTTTGATTGAAGCTAATTGGGCACTTTACTGTGACAATTACTTAGAGGGTTTTCATGTTCCATTTGTTCACGAAAGCCTTAATGATGTATTAGATTACGGAAGCTATGAAACAGTTATTTATGATCATTGTAATTTACAAATTGGATATTCTGAAAAAGGCGAGGAAATTTTTAATTTTCCAAAAAACCACATAGATTACGGTAAAAAAGTTGCAGCCTACTATTTTTGGGTATTCCCAAACATGATGTTTAACTTTTATCCCTGGGGATTATCTGTTAATATTGTAAAACCAAAAAGCATTCACAAGACAAAAGTTTCATTTGTAAGCTATGTGTATGATGAGTCAAAGCTTAATAAAGGAGCTGGGAGCAATCTTGAAAAGGTAGAGGAAGAAGATGAAGTTGTTGTTGAAAATGTACAAAAAGGGGTTCGTTCATCATTTTATAAAGCTGGTCGATTTTCACCTACAAAAGAAAAAGGAGTTCATCATTTTCATCTATTACTTTCAGAATTTCTAAAGAGGTAAAAATATCCACTAAATCTACTCTAAATTAACATCAATTCTTTAAATTTGGTGTCTGTAAACGAATAATTGAATATGAAACCAGATTTATTTCAAGCCCCTGACTATTATCAACTTGATGATTTACTAACAGATGAACATAAATTAGTAAGAGAAGCTGCCAGAGAATGGGTTAAAAGAGATGTTTCTCCAATCATTGAATCTTATGCTCAAAAGGCGGAATTTCCAACTCAAATCATAAAAGGACTTGCAGACATTGGTGCTTTTGGACCCTATATTCCAGAAGAATATGGAGGTGCTGGTTTAGATCAAATTTCATATGGATTAATCATGCAGGAAATTGAGCGAGGAGACTCAGGTGTTAGATCTACAGCATCCGTTCAGTCTTCTCTAGTGATGTATCCTATATGGAAATATGGAAATGAAGCTCAGCGTCAAAAATATTTACCAAAATTAGCATCTGGTGAATGGATGGGATGTTTTGGATTAACAGAACCCGATCATGGATCTAACCCAGGAGGAATGACTACCAATTTTAAAGACATGGGAGATCATTATCTTTTAAACGGAGCGAAAATGTGGATTTCAAATGCTCCTTTAGCTCAAGTTGCTGTTGTTTGGGCAAAAAATGAGGAAGGAAGAATTCACGGCCTAGTTGTAGAACGTGGTATGGAAGGATTTTCTACCCCAGAGACCCACAATAAGTGGTCATTGAGAGCTTCCTCTACTGGTGAATTAATATTTGATAATGTAAAAGTTCCTAAAGAAAATCTATTACCAAATAAATCTGGATTAGGCGCCCCTTTAGGTTGTTTAGATTCTGCACGTTTTGGAATTGCATGGGGTGCAATAGGAGCAGCAATGGATTGTTACGATACCGCACTACGTTATAGCAAAGAGCGTATCCAATTTGAAAAACCTATAGGACAATTTCAACTACAACAGAAAAAATTAGCTGAAATGATTACAGAAATTACCAAAGCTCAATTATTAACTTGGCGTTTGGGTGTTTTACGTAACGAAGGAAAAGCTACAACTGCACAAATATCCATGGCTAAAAGAAATAATGTAGACATGGCAATTACTATCGCTAGAGAAGCTAGACAAATGCTAGGAGGAATGGGAATTAGTGGAGAATATTCAATAATGAGACACTCTATGAATCTAGAAAGTGTTATTACTTACGAGGGTACTCATGATATTCATTTATTGATAACTGGGCTAGATATTACGGGCTTGAATGCTTTTAAATAGTAATCTATAGCTCTTTCGTATTATTATTTTGTGAAATTAAGAAGCTTCTCGAAAGAAAATATTTGGGCATCGCTTGCAGTTGATGCCCTTTTTTTTATACTTAGAGCAACATTTATTTTTTGGTTTTATACAATTAGAAGCACAACTATTATTGCAAATAGATGAGGTATTTGAAATTTTTATTATTGGACTTTCTAAACTGTAAAATACAATCATATATAATAAATAAGATACAAAAATAAGTATTTATTTAGAATAAATAAAAATAATTTTTACTGATTATTTGATAGATAAATACATTGATTATCTTTAACAACTAAACAAGTATTTTTTTTGGATCTAAATCATAAATTCTCTCAAATATCTGTATTCAATAAAGTATCTGAAATTCCTACAATTATTTGGAAAGAATTGGACTGTTCTGCAAATTTATATTTTTCATCAAAATACTTAGAAGCGATAGAAAAACACAATTCTCATTTTTCCTTTTTCTACATTGTACTTAAAAATAAAGATGAAAAAGCAATTGCCTTTGCCAATATTCAAATCATAAATTTTCATTTGGAAACTATCGAAAAGGATACATCAAACTTATTTAAAAAAATTACTTCAATTGGAAGAAGGTTAACAATTATTCCAAAAGAAAAACCACTTACAATAATTAACTGCGGAAACTCATTTGTAAGCGGTGAACACGGAGTTTTCATAAAAAAGGGTGAAAATAAAAGACTTATTCTAAGGAAAATATCAAAAGGTATTCTTCATCATACAGAAAAAAATAATCAAGAAAATCCAATTGATATTTTTATGATGAAAGATTTTATGGCTGAATCTTTACCAATAACAAATGAGCTCATTAGTTTAGGTTATTATTCATTCAATATTGAACCAAATATGATTTTAAAAATGAATCCTATGTGGAAAAATTTTGAAGATTACTTAGCTGTTTTAAAAACAAAATTTAGAGTAAAAGCTAAAAAAGCGATGAAACTTAGTAATGATTTGGTTACAAAAGAAATATCAGTTTTAAATTTTGATGAACATCTGATTAAAATGACTGAGTTATATAAAAAAGTTGCATCAAAAGCGGATTTTAATTTAGGTGAGTTTAAATTACAAACGTACAAGAGTTTTAAAACTAAATTAGGAGATTCCTATATCCTAAAATCATACTGGATAGGCGATAAAATGGTAGGATTTATGTCTGGAATGATTAATAGAAACCATTTAGATGCTCATTTTGTTGGAATAGATTATGAACTAAATAAACAGTATGCAATTTATCAAAGAATGCTTTATGATTATATTAAAATAGCCATAAATAATAAAATCGAAATTTTAAACTTTGGTAGAACTGCTAGCGAAATTAAAAGTTCCGTTGGAGCAGTACCCCAACACTTAACGGTGTATATTCGTCATAAAAAATCAATCAGAAATAAATTTTTAAAATTATTTTTGCTAAAAATTCAACCTACAGATTTCAAGCAAAAATTCCCATTTAAAACAGATAAAAAAATTCATGAAGACAATAGATGATTTAATTGATATTCTGACATTAAAAAAACAGGACTCTAAAACATATACAGGAACAAGTAAAACTATTGGTAATTCAAGAGTTTTTGGTGGTCAAGTTTTAGCACAAGCTTTACACGCAGCATACCAAACCATCCCTAATGATCGTTTTGTTCACTCTCTACACTCTTATTTTTTACTTCCTGGCGATTTAACCATTCCTATAACTTATAAAGTTACAGAAATGAGGAATGGTGGTAGTTTCTCTACAAGAAGAGTCACTGCTATTCAAAAAAATAGTACAATATTTATACTAGCAGCTTCATTTCATAAAAAAGAAGACGGATACGAACATCAAGAACCTATTAAATCATCAATCAAACAACCTGAAGAACTTTTAAGTTGGAGCGATTTACTTTCTCAATATGGAAATTTCATTCCTTCTCAGCTTAGAGATTTTTTGAGTATTGAGAGACCTATTGACTTTAAACCTGTTCATGTTTTGAATCCTATGGAAAGAAAAGATCTTCCACCAGTTGAAGATATGTGGTTCAAATTAAAAGGAGAAACGTCAAATATAGAACTAACATTAAAGCACCAAATATTAACCTATATTTCAGATTATAATATTTTAAATGCTGCATTAAAGCCAAATGCCAGTAAAGCTAGCATTGGAAATACACAAATGGCTAGCTTAGATCATTCAATGTGGTTTTTTAGAGATTTTGATTTTACCGATTGGATGTTATTTTCTGTTGTTTCACCAAGCACTTCAGGAGCTAGAGGTTTGGCCACTGGAAATATTTTCACAAGAGATGGTATATTAATAGCTACAGTTGCACAAGAAGGATTGTTAAGACCACTAAAAAATAAGTAGTATGGATACTTTTACCTATGTATTAAGTGTAAATGGATTGCTTTTTCTTATGAGCATTGTATTCTATTTTTTTCCACCAAAAAAAATAAACTATATCTATGGATATAGAACTAACAGAACAATGCTGAATGATGATATTTGGAACTTTGCAAATAGTTTATTTTGTGTTACTCTACTAAAGTATTCAGGAATTACATTATTAGTAATGATTCTCATGATTTTTATAAATGAACCTTTAATGAGCTCATGGTTACCAATGGCTTTTATGATTTTTACTTTGCTAATTGCTATCATTAGCATTGAAAAAAAAATAAATGAAGAATTTGACAATGAAGGAAATAGAAAGTCTAGAAAACAGTAATTAATGAGAAAGAAAAATTTCTTCCAGGAGCAGAAATTCCTGAAGCAAATTCTCTGTAATGTTGATCAAATAAATTACTTATCATCCCTTGTAACTTCCAATTTTTGTTAAATCTATAGCTACTATTGATTCCAAAGGCAAACCAACTTGGAGAGCCATAATACTTGTCTATATCTTCTAGAGCACTTTCATCTATGATCGGAGTTAAATCATGATTATCTATCCCTTCGGTAAAATTAAAATCAGCAATATCTTTTTTACTATTGAATCTAAAACTTGTTCCTATCTGAATTTTATTATGAGTGTAGTTTACATCAAACTGTCCAAAAAACGGTGGTATAGAGGAAAGAGGCTCTTCGGAATCGTAAGTTCTACCTTTTGTATAAGTAACAAATCCATTTGTTGTTAATTGCTTTGATAGCTTTCCTTGATAATTTGCTGTATACCCTAATATAAAAGCATTCCCACGGTTCTGATTTGCAACAATATTTTCTAATTCACCATCATATAATACATGACCAGCAGCTAAAAAGTCTCCATCCAAAGAGAAATCATCTCTAATAATATAATTTTCAAGTAATGTGTAGTATGCATTAAATCCTATTCTAAATTTCTTATCATTAAAATATTTTTGAATACCAACTTCAGCACTGTAAGCAAACTCTGGTTTTAAATATATATTTGGAACAGTAACATGTCCAGATTTTTCTCTTACTCTACCTATATCATCAATATTTGGCGAACGAAAACCTGAAGCTAAAACTGAGTTAAATTGCCAATTTTTTGAGGGTTTATATACATATCCAATTGTAGCGGTAACTGCTGAATTATCTAATCTAATGTCTGTTTCAGGCAGTTGTATGCGAGTTTGATCTATCCAAGATGCCTTTAGATTAGTTTTAGTAAATCGGATTCCTGAATTTAAAGTAGATCTAGTTGATAAATCCTGCCTATGTCCAAGATATGCTGCAAAACTTGAATAACTGCTCCCTCCGTCTGGATAACGAGTTTGTACTGAAAAATTATCAGAAAATCCTAAAATCTCATTTCCTGAAACATTCAAAGTTTTTCCAAAAGCATTTGAAGAAACCTCATTGTATAAAAATTCAAATCCATACGTAAGGGCTGTATTTTCTTTTTTGGATACTGGTACTATAAAATCGCCATTAAAGCTAAAAACATCTACATTTTCATTTCTGTAAAACCTTTCCAAGCTCATTAATTTTCTTTGAATTCTAGATTCTTTAATATTTTGATATGCTACTGTAAATGTTCCTTTATCTAACCAAGATTTTCCTAATCTTACATCTAATTGAGGAGAAATTAACAATCGTTGTTGAGGACCGTAATACCATTCTGAAAATTTGAGAGTTCCTTCAGATTTTTCGTCTAGTCTATCAAATCTTGGAATATCTGAGGAAGTAGAGAACTGAAAGTTAAGTTTTAAATCTGTTTTTGTTGATAAAGGAATGAAAAACTTCTGTAATAAATCTGTTTGATTGTAACCAGTATTTTGTTGAATATTTTCATCTGGATTAAGCGTGGCTGTTTCACTGTAATAATCATTTGAATTTTCTGAATACTCAAACACTTTCCCCCAATCTTCAAAACCATGTAAGCGTTTTTTACCCATTTTTAAATCTCCAAAATCACTGTAAGAAATACTGGTAAAAGAGGCCCAGTTTTTTGTTCCTATTTCTACTGAAGCATTATTCGTGATTTCATTATTAATGGAAGAATATCGGTTGAAAAAACTAGAATTCACTTTAGTTTTTTTTGATATTTTAGGAGTTTTAGTATAATAATGAATAACACCTCCTAAGGCATCTGAACCATATATAACAGATGAAGGACCAAAAACAACTTCAGTTTTATCTAATTGATTTGGAGAAACAGTAATGGCATTCTGCAGATGCCCTTTTCGATAAATAGCATTATTCATTCTTACCCCATCTACCACTAACATAACCCTATTTGATTCCATTCCCCTTATAACGGGGCTTCCTCCTCCCATTTGAGACTTCTGAACCTTAATTCCAGGGATAGCAGCAAGTAAGTCTGCTGATGTTTGAGGTGATAATTTAATAATTTCTTTTGCATTAATTACAGCTACTCTTTCAGCTACTCTATTTGTTTTTGCATCTCTTTTAAATACAGATAAAACTACCTCATCTAGTTGTTCAGATTGTTTAGATAAATATATAACGTATCCATTGTTCTCAATAAGTGTTTTCTGGATACTTTTTATCGCGTATGAAATGTGTGATAAAATTAAAATATCTTTAATTTTTACAGCAGAAATATCTACAACCCCTTCTTTGTTTGTTGAAGAATTAAAGTATGGATCTTCTGTATATACAGAAACATTGTAAATAGGTTTCCCTGTTTCTTTATCAAGTACCTTTATTTCTTGGGCAGTGGATAAAAAAGGAAGTAAAAAAAGAATAAAATATCCTATTGTTTTCATCTACGAAATACTGTTTCTAAAACTGCTAAAGATTTTGGCATTCTAAAACCGCTCAAATGTAATTTAAAATATCGAATTATTATCTGCAATAGCTGTTGTCTTTCAGTTTTTGAAAAATTAATTTCCTCTATATCATCAAATTTTGTGCCTAACAGCCTTTTAAACTGAATTAATTTAATTCCTTTGATAATATCTGTTCCTTGTTGATCGGTAAAAAGCCCTTCTCTTAAATGAAACCCCTCTTTTTGGGATTCTGAAAGATCAGGATAAAACCCTAAAAACTTTGTAAGGTTCATTAAAAATAAGAGATGAAAGTTAGAAATTTGATGATGTGAGTCAAACCAAATAAAAGAATTTTTTAGGTAGTCATATAATAAATTGTTGTTCTCCTCTTCTTGGATTGCGCCGGTTAATATTTCGGATATAAATAAAACTATAGACTGCTTAACAACAGAAGTATAAATAGTTTCATAAGAGTGAATCACTTTAGCTTCATTAAGTATTTGAAGGTTTCTTTTTTCTTGATGTTTTGCAATAATGGAAAGCTGAGTTAAGGGCTGAAAATAGGCAGTTCTTAGCTTTCCTTTTTTTGACTTTAATATTCCTTTAAGAAGGTAACTTACCAAGCCAAGCTCATTTGTGTAAAGTCTAGCTATTAAACTAGTATCACTGTATTTAATGGTACTTATAACAATTGCCTCGGTAGATATAATTCCCATTAATTAATGATTGCAATTTTTGTTGAAGATGTTTCTGAGGCATCTTCATTAGCTAATAACACTATATATATTCCAGAGGTTACATTATTTCCAACTAGATTTTTTTTATCCCAAATTACTTTACCACCCTGAAGCTCTTGTCCTTCAATTACATTGGTTTCATAGACTAAATTACCGGCTATATCTAGGATTTTTACATTGGTTCCTTTGGGAAGATTTGTACCGTTTCTTCCATCTATTGTGACTGTATTGTGAAATTTACGAACCGGATTAGGATATGCATAAACTTCTCCTAATGTCTCTCCAAAAGGAGCTACATTACTATTGTAGGCAACAATTCCCTTATCTGTTGCAAAAAACACTTTCCCAAATTCTTTGTCTACTGAAATTTTTGTAATTCTATCCGAAGGTAATGGTGAATTTTCTTTGCTGAAAGTTGCTATTGTTGTTTGCCCATTTGGATTGGTATAAGTAACTCCTCCATCTGATGTGCCAAACCATTTATTATTTGCACCATCAACTGCAATAGCAGAAACATATTGATCTCCAAGTAATTTTTTTGCAATTCCATCTTCTTCAAAAATTACAGGCTGTGCATCAACTACATCAGCATCAAAAA
>JABAZK010000075.1 GCA_018608485.1 Flavobacteriaceae bacterium
CAATTAAGAAGTGTCATAGATGGTGCTTGTATGCTTTTGGGATCTACCATGGATAGCCTTCGTGCTTCCTCAATTTTAAAGAATTTAAGAACACTTCATATTCGTATGAAGCAACACAGTTATAATGCTTCTTATTTAGCCAATAAGTTTGAAGCTGATGGTATAAAAACAGTGTATCCTGGATTAGAATCCCATCCATCCCATCAACTATTTACTTCTATGATGAATACTGAATATGGATACGGAGGAATGTTAACTATAGATGCTGGTTCTTTAGAAAAGGCCAATGCACTCATGGAAACCATGCAACATAAAAACGTTGGCTATTTAGCAGTAAGTTTAGGTTTTTATAAAACATTATTTTCTGCTCCAGGAACTTCTACTTCTTCAGAAATTCCTGAAGAAGAACAAGTAGAAATGGGTTTATCAGATGGTTTAATTCGTTTTTCAATTGGGTTAGATAACAATATCGAAAGAACGTATCAGACCATAAAAAAGTGCATGAAAGAGGTTGGGGTTTTAACTAGTGAATCTTTAGTTTCAAATTAAAAATCTCTAAAAGCTCTGTAGAATAATTCTTTAGATAATTTGTTCATGTTGCTATCTTTAAATCTTTCTTCTGAAAGACTTTTTGTGTTCCATCTTTTTCCTTCTTTGATTAATTTAAAGCTAAATAGAGAAGATGTTGAATCTTTTTGATCAAGTAATGGGTAGCGTAAATCTTTATAAATAACTTGATTGTTGTTTAAAGAACTTAACGTGTAAAATTCATTACTAAACCATCGTAATGTTCTTATGTCTGGATGATTAACATCCACAAGAGTATGGTTCTTAGGAATATTTATAAAGTTGGTAGGTCTTGTGTTGTTATCAAAAATTGAATAAAAAGCCATCGTGTAATTTTTATCAGTTTCTGCAACTGCGTACCATAAAACATTGTTTAAAATTGTGGGTTGTGCGCTAAATTTTGAATAGTTAATGTTCGCTTTCTGAAAAGACTTTTTAAAAGTTTGATTTACATATATTTTATTACCAATGGTAAAGATCATATATGCAGAGCTAAGATAAAGGCCAGCTTTTGTCCATCTTCTTCGTGTAGGGTTTTTTCGATTAAAAAACATAGCAATAATCATACATAGTAGAAAGGGAAGGGTGTATAGTGGATCTGCAACAGCAATGTTATTAAAAGCTACTCTATAACCTGAAAAGGGTAAAAATAATTGTGTTCCATAGGGAGTGAAACTATCGAGAATTGGGTGGGTAAAAATAGATAAAAAGAACAACCAGATCCAATCTTTTAAGTTAGTTGTTCCTTTTCTTTTAGGCCCATAATCGTAGGCTTTTGAACTTATAAAGCCAAAGATAAAGGCTCCTAAAATTGCAAAAATAATAGAATGCATAAATCCTCTATGAAAAGCTAGGCTGTCTATTTCATTAGAATAATAAAGACTACCAATAAGTACATCTAAGTCTGGAATTGTGCCACCAATAGCACCGAAGAGAATAGCTTTATTTCCTATTTTCTTTCCTAAAGCTATTTCGCCACAAGCAGCTCCTAAAACAATCTGAGTAATTGAATCCATGGATGCAAATGTAACCAACTCATTTCACTTGCATAGCTTCTTCTAAAATCGTAACATTACAAAACAAAAACTGAAAATATGCAAGACCAAGAAAATCTTTCAGAGATAAAAATACAAGACCAAAAAATTATGGAGAATAGTGAGCTTTCAATTTTTGAGGCTATGATTCCTATCATCATTTTAGTAGGGCTGTTGGCCTATAATGTTTTTATTTTTGGAGATGATTCATTAAGTGGTTCAAATCAGTTTATATTATTAATAGGAGGAGCCGTAGCAGCAATAGTAGGTTTTAGAAATAGGGTTTCTTTTTCTAGAATGATGGATGAGGTTGCAGAGAATGTTAAGTCTACCTCTAGTGCTATATTTATTCTATTAATGGTAGGGGCATTAGCAGGTACCTGGCTGGTCAGTGGAATTATACCTACAATGATCTATTATGGATTACAGATTTTAAACCCCACAATTTTCTTACCAGCATGTTTAATTATTTGTGCGGTTATTTCTGTAGCAACCGGAAGTTCTTGGACTACTTCAGCAACAGTAGGTATTGCGTTAATTGGAATTGCGGGTGCTTTAGATATTTCTCTAGGAATGACAGCAGGAGCTGTTTTATCTGGTGCTTATTTTGGAGATAAAATGTCACCAATGTCAGATACAACGAACTTAGCTCCAGCAATGGCAGGAACAGATTTATTCACACATATAAAGTATATGTCTTACACTACAGTTCCTACATTTATAGTAACCCTAATTATTTTTATAATCATAGGACTTACACTTACTGTTAATGGTGATGCAGATACTTTAGCGATGCTGGCAGATATAGACAAGGCTTTTAATATTAGTCCTTGGTTATTTTTAGTGCCAGTTATGGTAATTGGTCTTATCATAAAAAAAACACCTCCCTTAATAGCTTTGCTAGCAGGAACTCTTTTAGCAGCAATTTTTGCCTTATTTTTTCAGCCACAAATTATTATGAATATTGCAGGTGCAACTGAATTAACATTTAACTCAGCCTACAAAGGATTGATGACTGCAATAACTGTAGATACGGCTATAGCAACAGACAATGAAATTTTAGCAAAGTTGTTTACAGCTGGAGGTATGGCAAAAATGATGGGAACGATCTGGCTTATTTTATGTGCTATGATTTTTGGAGGAATTATGGATGCTATTGGAGCTTTGGCAAAGATTAGTAGCTTTATGTTACAACTTTTTGATTCTGTTTTTGGGTT
>JABAZK010000056.1 GCA_018608485.1 Flavobacteriaceae bacterium
GTGGACAAGATGCAAATGGAGTATATCTGTTAGACAAATTAGATGGTTTGCACAGGGATCTTGGTTTTGCTGAATATACCTCAGGAAGTAAATCTAAGCTAGATGTATTTTTTATTACTGCTGCTCTTATGGTAGGGACTGCTGGATTACCTCATGTAATAGTTCGTTTTTTTACTGTAAAAAAAGTGTCTGATGCACGTAAATCTGCAGGTTGGGCATTATTATTTATTATGATTTTATATACAACAGCTCCTGCTATAGCAGTTTTTTCACGTACAAATATGATAGAAACTGTAAACAATAAAGAATATAAAAATATGCCAAGTTGGTTTAGCACATGGGAGGAGACCGGATTGTTATCTTTTAATGATATAAATAATGATGGTAAAATTCAATATCTAGCAGATCCCTCAAAAAATGAATTAATAGTAGACAAAGATATTATGGTATTGGCCAATCCAGAAATAGCGGGCTTACCAAACTGGGTAATTGCATTAGTTGCAGCCGGAGGATTAGCAGCAGCATTATCTACAGCAGCTGGATTATTGTTGGTAATTTCTGCATCTGTATCCCATGACCTGATTAAGAAAATGATAAAACCAGATATTTCAGAGAAAGGAGAATTAGTAGCAGCTCGGTTGTCTGCAGTTGTTGCAGTTTGTGTTGCAGGATATTTTGGCATCAATCCGCCAGATTTTGTTGCTGCAACTGTAGCATTAGCATTTGGATTAGCAGCAGCCTCTTTTTTTCCAGCAATTATTTTAGGAATTTTCACAAAGAAAATGAACAAAGAAGGTGCCATTTCAGGTATGGTTGTAGGTGTTTTGGCAATGCTTTTTTATATGCTAAAGTTCAAGTTTAATTGGTTTGGTGGAGGTACAAAGGAAGATTGGTGGTTAGGAATATCACCTGAGGGTTTTGGAACTGTGGCAATGATCATAAATTTTATAGTGTCTATAATCATCTCTAAATTTACACCAGATCCACCATTAGAAGTTCAAGAAATTGTTACAAATATTAGAATTCCTAGTGGTGTAGGAGAAGCTACACATTCTTAATTTAAAATATTAGAAATAGGAATTAACATTTACTTGCTCAAGTAAAAGGAAATGAATACTTTTCATTGCGTAAACAACTTCTAGTTAGGAGCCAATAATAGACCCAAATACAAATACATTACCATGAGTAACTATCACATTAAACACCTCGAAGAATATTATCAAGTGTATAGAAAGTCTGTTCGTGAACCCGAAAGTTTTTGGGAAGAAATAGCAGAAGAACATTTCTTATGGCGTAAAAAGTGGGATGCTGTATTAGATTGGGATTTTTCAAAACCAGAAATTTCATGGTTTAAAGGAGCTAAATTAAATATTACAGAGAATTGTATTGATAGGCATCTAACAACTAGAGGAAATAAAACAGCGATCTTATTTGAACCTAATCATCCAGATGAAGTTGCTGAACATATAAGCTATAATGAACTTTATAAACGAGTTAACAAATTTGCAAATGTTTTAAAAGAACAAGGAATAAAAAAAGGAGATAGAGTTTGTATTTATGTTCCTATGATTCCAGAATTGGCTATTTCTGTTTTGGCATGTGCTAGAATTGGCGCCATTCATTCTGTTGTATTTGCTGGTTTTTCAGCTGCAGCTTTAGCCACTAGAATTAATGATTCAGATTGTAAAATGGTGATTACTTCAGATGGGTCTTATAGAGGGTCAAAAACCATAGACTTAAAAGGGATTGTAGATGAAGCCCTTGAAAGTTGCTCGTGTGTAGAAACGGTATTAGTTGCCAAAAGAATAAAAACGGAGATCTATATGAAAGCTGGTCGAGATCAATGGTTAGCACCATTATTAGCGAAAGCGTCTGATGTCTGTGCTCCAGAAATAATGGATGCGGAAGACCCATTATTTATTCTATATACCTCAGGGTCTACAGGGATGCCTAAAGGAATGGTGCATACCACTGCTGGATATATGGTGTACACTGCTTATACCTTTAAAAATGCATTTCAGTATAAAGAAAATGATGTGTATTGGTGTACCGCTGATATTGGTTGGATTACAGGACATAGTTATATTGTGTATGGTCCATTGGCAAATGGTGCTACCACAGTGATGTTTGAAGGAGTTCCAAGTTATCCAGATTATGGGCGTTTTTGGGACATTGTTCAAAAGCATAAAGTCAATCAATTTTATACAGCGCCAACTGCAATTAGAGCATTAGCAAAACAAGGTACAGATGTAATAGATCATTATGATTTATCGTCATTAAAAGTTTTAGGATCTGTTGGAGAACCTATTAACGAAGAAGCTTGGCATTGGTACAATGAAAATATTGGTAAAAAGAAAAGTCCTATTATCGATTCTTGGTGGCAAACAGAAACTGGAGGAATAATGATTTCTCCAATACCCTATGTAACACCTACGAAACCTACCTATGCAACTTTACCATTTATTGGCATTCAACCTGCATTAATGGATGAAAATGGTAATGAATTGAAAGGGAATCAAGTTGAGGGTCGTTTATGTATTAAATTCCCTTGGCCAAGTATCGCTAGGACGATATGGGGAAATCATCAACGCTATAAAGAAACATATTTCTCTGCATTTGACAATAAGTATTTTACTGGAGATGGGGCACTAAGAGACGAAGTTGGGTATTATAGAATAACAGGTAGGGTTGATGATGTGATTATAGTTTCAGGTCATAACCTTGGTACTGCACCTATAGAGGATGCTATTAATGAACATCCTGCAGTTGCAGAATCTGCTATTGTTGGTTTTCCGCACGATA
>JABAZK010000143.1 GCA_018608485.1 Flavobacteriaceae bacterium
TAACTGCCATGAAAGGACAACCTTATAAAGATGGACGCATAAAAATTACTCATGGAGAATCTTATATTGGGTTAGTTAGATTTACACCTAATAAAACCTATTTTGAGTCTGTGATTTCTTTTGGAAATAGCCGAAGGCCAGAAAGTCCTCATTACACAGATCAGATGGAATTGTATTCAAATTTCGAAACAAAAACAATGTCATTTGATCGATTAGATGTTATGAAAACGGCAAAAAGAGTATATGCTCCAAAGTAGGCGTTTTGTAAAATTAGTTTAGTTGAAAATCGTATAATCTACCTTTTTTATTTTTTGATTACTCATTTTGGTGGTCAAAACTTTTATCAATTTTTGTTGGTAAATATAATTTTCTAAAAGGCAATCTTTTTGAGTATCATCAAAAATTTTAATAGAGGCAAAAAAATCTGTTTCAGTTTCAGCACCGTCGGCCACTACTGTAAACAAACTATTATTTTCATCTAGTAGCTTTACATTTTCCCATATAAAACTATTCATATTTTTTTGATGTATGCCTTTTGTTTTTTTGTTCCATTTACCAAAGTTTAGATACATAAGTTTCATTCCATCCCTGGCAGATTTTATCTTATAAAAACGAAGCTCATTAACGTAAATGGTATCTTTTTTAACTAAGATTGGCGTAGTAACAACTTTGAAGTGAGAATTTGCCTTATTTATTGACACCTCTTTGATTGATAAACAACCAAAAATAAAAAGTGCAAAGAAAAAATAAATGTAATTTCTCATACAGAAGAATTAAACAACTTTTTTCTCTATGGCTAAAAAATGAGTTACTTTTTCTTTGTATAAAGGAATAATTTTCACTTCACATTTGTAGGGAGTCTTATCTTTTCTGTAGTTGGTAATTACCTCAGTAAAAGGTTCTAGAAGTTCGAGTTTAGTTCTAATCCTCTTTTTAGTTGTTCTCTGAGTATTTTCACCTTGTAAAAAATTTGGAGTTTTGTTTATCGCAAATTTTTTAGAGTAGCCTGTCATTTCAGTAAAACCGTTGTTTACCCAAAGTATTTTTTGGTTGATATCAGTAATAACCAGTGCTTCGAAGTCTTGATTTTCAAAAATACCATCAATTTTATTTTTCCATTTAGATTTTTTAGCAAAAGATTTTACTTGTTCTATATCATTCAAAATTTTTGAATTCTCAATTGTTGTACTAAAATCTTCACTAAAAATATCCCAACTCATAAGCGGCATAATACTCTGATCTGTTGTAGATGTTTCAGAGGTAATATTTTTGTAGTCAATATCTTGAACAGAATCTAAATAAATGTCTAAAGACATCATATTAGAAATATTATATTTCATATATTTTTAAATTAAGATGGTAAAATACATGTATCATTTATGATACCTTACAAAGATAATGAAATATCAATAAATTAGAAAAGCAAAGATGTATGTTTAACATACTATAATCACCACTTTCCAACATCAAAAATTATTTATTTATCTTTAAAAAATTATGAAAAAATACATACTCTCTTTAGATCAAGGAACTACTAGTTCACGAGCAATTATTTTTGATAAAAAAGGAAGCATAGTTTCTGTTGCTCAAAAAGAATTTCAACAATTTTTTCCAAAACCAGGTTGGGTAGAACACGATCCTAATGAAATTTGGTCAACTCAAGTAGGAATTGCAGCTGAAGCCATTACAAAAGATGGATTAACTTCCCAAAATATTGCAGGTATTGGTATTACCAATCAGCGTGAAACAATTGTTGTTTGGGACAGAAAAACAGGAAAACCAGTTTACAACGCCATCGTTTGGCAAGACAAAAGAACATCAGATTTTTGTGATCAGCTCAAAGAAATGGGTAAGAGTGAGTTCATTAGAGATAAAACTGGCCTAGTTATAGATTCGTATTTTTCAGCCACAAAAGTAACTTGGATTTTAGATCATGTAGAAGGGGTAAGAGAAAGAGCAGAAGCTGGAGAATTAGTTCTAGGGACAATAGATACTTGGTTGATATGGAATTTCACAAAAGGAGAGCAACATATTACTGATGTAACGAATGCTTCAAGAACGATGCTGTTTAACATACATACCATGGACTGGGATGAAGAATTATTAGCTTTATTCAGGATTCCAAAAAGCATGTTGCCTCAAGTTAAACAATCTAGTGAGGTGTATGCTCACACTAAGGCTGTTTTTTTCGGAGAAAAAATACCAATTTCAGGGATTGCGGGTGATCAACAAGCTGCCTTGTTTGGACAAATGTGTACCAAAAAAGGAATGGTAAAAAACACCTATGGAACAGGATGTTTTATGCTTATGAATATTGGTGATAAACCCATCATATCAAAAAATAACCTTCTAACAACTGTAGCCTGGAAAATAAATAATAGAACACACTATGCTTTAGAAGGTAGTATTTTTATTGCAGGAGCTGTTGTTCAATGGTTGCGTGATAGTTTAAAGATTATAAGAACCTCTCAAGAGGTGGAAACACTAGCTAGTTCTGTTTCAAGTTCTGAAGGAGTTTATTTTGTTCCTGCTTTTGCAGGTTTGGGGGCACCCCATTGGAATCAGCACGCACAAGGGACTGTATTTGGGTTAACAAGAGGAAGTACAGATGCTCACATGGCTAGAGCAGCTTTAGAATCTATTGCCTTTCAAACCATGGATGTTTTAAAAGCCATGGAAGCAGATTCTGGGATTGCCATTAAAGAACTAAGAGTAGACGGTGGTGCAACAATTAATAACATGCTCATGCAGTTTCAGGCAGATGTATTAAACACAATTACGGTTCGCCCAGAAGTTGTTGAGACTACAGCTATGGGAGCTGCTTTTTTAGCAGGATTGGCCGTTGGATATTGGGAAAGTCAGGAAGAAATACAAGACATATGGCAAATAGATTCGTCCTTTACTCCCTCTATTTCAAGAGAGTCAATTAATCAACAAATTAAAGGTTGGTATAGAGCAGTAGATGCCCTAGAATACTGGTCAAAAAATTAATAATTAATAAAATATTATGACACCATTTATTGCAGAAATTATTGGAACTACTTTACTTATAATATTAGGTGGAGGAGTTGTTGCCAATGTAGAATTGAATAAAACTATTGGAAATAATAGTGGATGGATTGTAGTTACCACAGGTTGGGCACTGGCTGTATATGTAGCAGTAGTTGTAACCGGACCCTTCAGTGGCGCACATATTAATCCTGCAGTTAGTATAGGTTTAGCTGTGGCTGGAGAATTTGCTTGGGAAATGGTTCCCTCTTATGTTTTAGCTCAAATGATTGGTGCAATGCTGGGTGCTACTATCGTTTGGTTGGTGTATAAAAATCATTTTGATGCAACTAAAGATGGAGATACAAAGAAAGCAGTTTTCTGTACAGCACCTGCAATACGGCACACGTTTTTTAACTTAGTAGGGGAAATTGTAGGAACTTTTGTATTGGTTTTTACCATTCTAAATTTTACAGATGCTGCCCTGGCAGATACAAACCAATTGGTTGGTCTTGGATCATTAGGAGCAGTCCCTGTTGCTTTTTTAGTTTGGGCTATCGGTTTGTCTTTAGGCGGAACAACAGGCTATGCTATTAATCCTGCAAGAGATTTAGGTCCAAGAATCATGCATGCTATATTGCCTATAAAAGAGAAGGCCTCTAATGATTGGAGCTATTCATGGATTCCTGTTATTGGACCAATTACCGGAGCATCCTTAGCTGCTTTGTTAGCTTTATTCTTATCATAAAAGCCAAATTTATAGTATAATTAAAGCTACTTTTGTTTTATTAAAACACAATTATTTATGCAGCATATTGCCTCACCATTTACATTGCCAAATGGCTCAGTTTTAAAAAATAGAATTGCTAAATCAGCCATGAGTGAAAACTTTGGAACTAAGTATCATGCGCCAAGTTCAGGCTTAATCCATGCATACAAAGTATGGGCAGAAGGAAATCCAGGATTATTGATTACTGGAAATATTATGGTAGATTCGAAAGCACTAGGTGAAGCTAGAAATGTTGTTGTAGAAGATTATAAACATTTTAAAGAATTAAAGGCCTGGGCTAAATCTGTTGAAGGAACAGGAGTTCATATTTGGCCTCAAATCAATCATCCAGGACGGCAAGCATTTGCCTCAATCAATAGAGAGGTAGTAGCTCCATCTGCCATTCCACTAAAAATGGGAGGTGCTTCAAAAATGTTTACCATCCCTAAGGCATTAACTGAAGAAGAAATTTGGAAAATTATCAAACGTTTTGGAACAACTGCTAGAATATGTAAAGAAGCTGGATTTACAGGTTGTCAAATTCATGGAGCCCACGGATATTTAGTGAGTCAGTTTTTATCTCCTAACAGCAATGTTAGAACAGATAAATGGGGTGGTGCATTAGAAAATAGAGCTCGGTTTGTATTAGAGATTTATCGAGAAATTAGACGTCAAGTAGGGGCAGATTATCCAGTTGGAATAAAAATTAATTCTGCAGATTTTCAACGAGGTGGTTTTACAGAAGAAGAATCTATGGAAGTTATTCAGCTCTTAGGAAATGAAGGAATGGATTTAATTGAAATATCTGGAGGAACCTACGAAAGACCAGCAATGATAAAAGGAAATCGTAAAAAAAGTACTGAAGAGCGTGAGGTGTATTTTTTAGAATATATAGAAAAAGCAAGAAAACTAACTCAAACACCCTTGTTATTAACAGGAGGTTTTAGATCGGTATCAGTTATGGAAGGCGCTTTAGCCAGCGGTAAGTTAGATGTTGTTGGTTTGGCTAGGCCTTTTTGTTTATATCCAGCACTAGCCAATCAAATTTTTGAGGGCTCAGTTGAAAAATTTGAAGCACCCATTCCTCGAATAGGAATTCCGTTACTAGATAAGTTAGGTGGTGTAGAACTTCCTTGGTATGAACTTCAAATACAGCGAATTGGAAAAGGGAAAAAACCTAAAAAGAATCTTCCAGGTATATTTGCATTTTGGTTTACTATGAAAAGCTTATTTTTAAAATCTTTTTGGAAAAATTAATCTTATTCCCAGTTAGTTACTTTCATAATTTTATCAAAAATAGCTGTATTGTCGTATATTCCTGAAAATTCTTCAGCTCCAGGACCGTAAGCAAAAACAGGAATTAAGGAGGCAGAATGTCCAGTGGTAGAGAAGGTCATTTCTATTTCCTTATAATCATCATACTCTTCACCATCTGTAGAGTATTTTTTCTTAGATGCCAACGTAAAACCGCCTGTTTCGTGATCGGAGGTTACAATAACAAGGGTATTTCCATCCTGTTCTGCAAAATCTAATACTTTTCCAATAGTATTGTCAAAATCAATGAGTTCAGATACTAAGTAGGGTGCATCATTATCATGACCTCCCCAATCTATTTGAGACCCTTCAGACATTAAGAAAAACGGTTGGTTATCTTTACTTAAGAATTGTATCCCTAGTTCAGTAGCTTTAGGAAGAAAATTTCCTCTACCTTCAGAGATACGATCCATTCCTTCTTTGGCCAATAAGTAGCCTGCTTTTTTACTATTGGTAATGCTAGACAAAGTTGTTAATCCAATAGTATCTATATAGAAATTATTACTAGTTAAAGTGTTTAAAATATTTTGCTTGTCTTTACGATTGTTAAAAAACTGAAGGCCACCCCCAGCAAAAAAATCTATATCAGATTCAGCTAATTGAACAGCTATCTCCTCTTCAAAATCTCTACTAATAACATGAGCATAAAAACTGGCAGGAGTAGCATGTGTAATAGATGATGTGGCTATCATCCCAGTTTTAATATTTTTTGAAGACACTATTTCAACTAAATTCTTCACCATGGTAGAATCATCTGCAACACCAATAGCCCCATTGTATGATTTTACCCCAGCTGCAAATGCAGTAGCTCCAGCTGCAGAATCCGTAATATCTTCTCTTGAAGAGGAGGTTTTCATTAGACCAATGGTTTGAAATCGCTGGTAATTTGAAGGAGTTTCTTTAAAATAGAAAGCAGAAGAAATTTGTGATAAACCTGTTCCATCACTAATCAAAAGAATTACATTTTTTGGAGTAGTATTGTTTTTTGTGCTGGTGTTGCACGAAAACAACATAAGAACAGCCAGTAATAATAGAATTTTTTTTGGAGTCATTTTTCTTCGATAATTATTAGACAATAAACAATGAATTTTTAAAACAAAGTAAAAGTAAGGTTTTCAGTTAAAAACGGAATGTTATTAGGATATTAATACGCTAATAATAAACAAGGGTTTACTGCTTCATAAAATTATTTAGAATATTTCTAAATAATTTTTTTTATCAAAGATTCATATGTAATTTTGCAGATGTATGCAACATAAAAAAGTTACTTCAGAAAAATTTAGTGTTAAACAAATAATTGTTTTAGCACTCCTTTTTATGATGGTTGGAACACTTTTAGAATTGTATTTATTAGATCATTATGAGGATGCATATCAATTAATCCCAGTTTTATGCATTGCTTTTTCACTCATAAACCTGATCATTCTTTTGTTTAAAAAATCAAAAAAAATCATCAATTTATTTAAACTGATGCTAGTTTTAACATCTCTCAGCGGTGTTTATGGTGTTTTCTTGCACCTGCAATCTAATTTTGAGTTTGAGCAGGAGATGAAACCAACAGCCACTAATTGGGAATTATTTTCCGAAAGTTTATCTGGTGCCTTACCTACCTTAGCCCCTATGAGTATGTTAGTCTTAGCATTCATCGGGTATTCATATTTAATTTTAATAAAACAACAACATGAAAAAATTTAGTACACTATTTATCATCACGCTATCCGTAAGTTTATTTCTAGTATCCTGTAAACAATCAGTAGAAAAGAAACAAAACACACCAAACAATTTAGAAGTTAAAGAATTAGAAAAACCTGCACCTCTAGTGGTCTTAAATGCTAATTTAGCTACGGAATCAGATTTAGTTGCTTTGGGCCTCTCAGAAGAGGTAGTTCAAAAACTTTTAGCAGCAAGACCTTTTCTATCCATAGCAGATTTTAATTCAATCATAGAATTAGAAAATACAGAAGAACTTTTTAAAAAGATATTTGTACCCTTTAATTTAAATACTACAGAAGAGAAAGATTTTAAAATGATTCCTGGAGTTGGTGATAAAATGGCACACGAATTTGAAGAGTACAGACCCTACACGAGTATATTACAATTTAAAAGAGAAATTGGAAAATATGTAGACGAGCAAGAAGTAGCTCGTTATTTAGACTATGTTTTTGTACCTGTAGAGTTAAACACATCTTCAGAAGACGATATCAAGGCGCTACCTGGTATTGGTAAAAAAATGACTCATGAATTTTTAGAGTATAGACCTTATAAAAATCTAGCTCAATTTAGAAAAGAAATAGGAAAGTATGTAGATGATAAAGAACTTTCAAGATTAGAACGTTTTGTTTATTTAAAAGACTAATTCTTTTCTATATCATATGAATTGAAAATAATACTTCAATTTAAAAATCATCCCAAAATATTTTTTTGAGATGATTTTTTATTTTATTAAATGAGTAATTTTCATGCAGTATTTCTTAGAACGTAGAAAGATATTTCTCTAAATTTATTTATTATCTTTAGCTACATAATCAATAGACTCAAAATGAAAAATCAACTAATTACTCTGTTCAGTTCCTTTTTTTGTTACCTTATTTTTACAACCACTATTCAAGCTCAAGAATCTATTTTTGATAAACTAGACAGTATAGCTATTGTAGATGAAAAAGTAATGATGCCCATGCGAGACGGTGTAAGGCTTGCTAGTGATATTTACAGACCAAAAGGGGCTGGGAAATATCCTATTATTTTTTCTAGAACTCCATACAATTTTAATTCTTGGGGAGATGGTAAGCAAAGAACTAGAACGGCTAAACGTGCCTACGAATATGTAAAAAAAGGCTATGCTTATATAGTTCAAAACGAGCGAGGACGCTACTATTCTGAGGGAGAATGGGATATTTTAGGAGTCCCTCTTACAGATGGGTATGATGCTTTCGAATGGATGAAAAACCAACCTTGGTCTAATGGAAAGATTGGAACCATAGGATGTTCTTCAACTGCAGAATGGCAAATGGCTGTTTCTGCATTAGACCACCCATCACATGCAGCCATGGTGCCACAAGGTTATGGTGCTGGTGTTGGACGTGTAGGAGCTATAAACGAACAAGGAAATTGGTACCGAGGAGGTGTAGAACAAATGTTGTTTTTTTCTTGGTTGTATGGTGTAGAACACGATAAATTTAAACCAAGAATCCCAAAAGGAGCCTCACAAGAAGACTTAATTAGAATTTCAAGATTCTACGATTTAGCCCCCGAAAACCCTCGTGTAGATATGGCTAAAGCGTTAACTCATTTACCCATTCAAGACATCCTGAAAAACATTAATGGTAAACAGGAGATTTTTGACAAAATGATTCGTCGGAAACCAAATGATCCAGATTGGTTTAAGGGTGGTATTTACCATGATGATAAAGATATTGGAACACCAAGTTTTTGGTTTGCTTCCTGGTATGACGTCTCTATTACACCAAATATTTCATTATTTAACCATGCAAGAAATAACTCTAAAGATCCTTTTATAAGAGACAATCAATATTTAGTGATTGCTCCAACACTTCATTGTGGGTATACAAGAGCAACGGAAAATACAATTGTAGGAGAACGTAGCGTTGGCGACGCCAGACTAAATTACGATGAACAAATTACAAAGTGGTTTGATTTGTGGTTAAAAGGAGCCTCAAATGATTTTAAAGAAACCACTCCTAGAATACAATACTACACCATGGGAAGTAATGAGTGGCAGTCATCAGAGGTGTGGCCTCCAGAGAATACCCAATTAACTACGTATTATTTACATAGTAATGGTCATGCAAATAGCAGATTTGGAGATGGAATGTTGTCTACTTCCAAAGCTAAAAAAGACCGTCCAGATCATTTTACCTATAACCCTATGGCGGCAGTGCCATCTTATGGAGGAAATGTTTGTTGTACAGGGAATGCAGTAAAAGGGGGTGCATGGGATCAACAAGATATGGAAGCTAGAAATGATATTTTAGTATATACCACAGCTGTCTTAGAAGAAGACACTGAGGTTAGCGGATTTATTAATTCTAAACTGTATGTATCTTCAGATGTAAAAGACACAGACTTTACCATTAAATTAATTGATGTATATCCAGATGGTTCGGCGTATAATTTAGATGAAACCATTCAACGAGTTCGTTATCGTGAAGGATATGACAAAGAAGTTTTCATGGAAAAAGGAGAGGTGTATGAAGTAAATTTAACCCCCATGTCTACCAGTAATGTATTTAAAAAAGGACACCGTATTCGTATAGAAATTTCTAGCAGCAATTTTCCAAGGTTTGCTAGAAACTTAAATACTGGTGGAAATAATTATGACGAAAAAGTTGGGATAACAGCTCATAACACGATTCATCACTCTGCAAAATATCCATCTCAAATACAAATTCCTATAGCAGTTAAGTAAAAACGTAACTATCTATTGAATATTTTTTTTACCAATTAAAGATACTCAAACATAAAAAAAGCTCTCCTGGCAGGAGAGCTTTTAAACTTTTAATTTTAGCGTATAATTAAAGTAGTTGTCTTAATTACAGCAGCCATCAGTATCGCACTGGCAATACTTCAAATTATAAATATGTAACACTGCTAGGCTAATGGCAGTAACGTAAATAAAAGTTTCAGGTAATGAAGTCAATGCTAATTTTTCATTAATAATTAATAAAAATAAAACTGTCCAGTTAAACCACAATGCGGTTTTCATAAACTCTTTTGAAGTTTTTTTGGATGAACTATTTACAGCAAAAAAAGAAATAGTTAAAAAAATATAATCTAGATTTTTCCACCAAGATGGGCTGCTTCCACAGTCACCCACAACGCATGTATTAGCAAGAAATATAAAAGGGGTAACGAAGCAATGAATCATACACAGGGTACTTGCAATCGCTCCAAATGTATCTGATTTTTTTAAGATTATATTCATAATAAATTTTAATGCAACTAAGTTGCAAATATATACATTCAATTTGTTATTTCATAAAAGTTGTAATAAATTTGTAGAGATGGGTATTTTAAGAAAAACACAGTCTTTAGCAGTCATGTTAGCAGAATTTGATAAAAGTTCACATGCTATTTCTGCGATAGATTTAATTCGAAGACTCTCCAATAAACTAAATAAAACAACTGTTTATAGAATTCTAGATAAACTTGAAGATGATGGGTTATTACACTCTTTTCTTGGAAAAAATGGAATCAAATGGTATGCAAAATGTAATGGATGTTCAAAGACAGCACATACAGATGTTCATCCCCATTTTCAGTGTGTAGATTGTGGGCAAGTAGATTGTTTAGCCATTCAAATACCAATTCCCGAACTACCCAATAGAACGGCTCTCATGTCTAGTGTTTTAATACAGGGTAAATGCCAAAACTGTTTGTAAGATTAGGTCTAATCTTCTTTTTTTAAAATTTCACCTGCTTTCCGTCTAGTGTGCCTCTGTAAAATTGATTGTTTTTTATAAACAATAGCTCTCCATAAGTCCCTTTTTTTATGCTAGAATCTACCCCAAAAATTTTGTAATCATACAATTGAACAACTTTTTCATTAGAACAATGTCCAACAACAATGTGCTCTGAATTTACTTGAGTCAATATTTTTGAGATATCAGCATCTGCTAAATTGTCATAGAAATACCCTCTGTACCAAATTAAACTTTTTTTACCGTAGTAGGTTTTATAAAAATCAGTAGACTTCATTTCTTGTTTACTTCTTTGAATAGAAGACCTCATTATTTGATTAGTGTCGCTAAGATCTATCCC
Source organism: Flavobacteriaceae bacterium (assembly GCA_018608485.1). Taxonomy (GTDB): domain Bacteria; phylum Bacteroidota; class Bacteroidia; order Flavobacteriales; family Flavobacteriaceae; genus Polaribacter. Next base: position 10,850 of record JABAZK010000143.1, read on the forward strand.
ATTTTTACTTATAAATTCTTCAGAGATCCCTCCATGAACAAAAATGGAATTATTAATTTTAATAATGGTAGATTTTGAGCGTAACCATCTACCAATTATTGTTTGATTACTATATAATTCATCATACTCCAGCCCAAGTAGTTTAGAAGAAATCGTGTACCTATCATGCACATATCTTAAATCTTTATGAAGTACCATGTACTCATGATTTCCTAGAAGAAAATGAAGACGCCCTCCAGTTTCTTTTGCTTGAATTTCCAGTTTATAAAGAAGCCATAACATTTCATTAATTTTAGGACCTCTGTCAAAAACATCACCAACTATAACTAGATGTCCTTTTCCAAAATTCCAATCTAAATTACGATCAATGATGCCATTGTTTTTTAAGATTTCAACAGCCAAATCATATTGCCCATGAATATCACTTAAAGCAGCTATATTTTCAACATTTTCATACCTAGATTTTTGGGGAGTAAAAATGGTATCATACCTTGTAGGTTCAAGAACTCTTGAAGTTACTTCACCATTCAGTATCTTTTTTTCAATGAGTCTGTTATTACTTATAAAAACATAGGGGCCATCAGAAAAATTAGACAGTATACTGGGGTCTTCCATTTCTTGACTCATCACAGATGATAATGAGAAGATGGTTGAAATAAATATTATGAGATAGCTATTTTTCATGTAAGGAATTTACAAAATAAAAAAGACAGTATCGTGATTTTATGCTTTAATGGAGATTAGTTTTACCTCAATCCGTTTATATCATACTTAGACATAAAATTCCAGACTAATTCAGAAGCATTTTGGCCTTGATACGGTTCATTAAACCAGACATGGTCTCCGCCAATATATTTATAATGTTCAACAGAAACCGAATTATCTCCTTGTTCAAATGAATAATGTTCAATGGTCATTCCACCAGTATTATCGGTGTTTATGGTAGGTGTTGAAATTGTATTGTTAAAACTTGTCCAATAATCCAATGTGCTTTGTACAGAATTCCAATCATTACTCCCATTATAGGAAACAACAGCATCAGAGGTTCCATGAAGATGTACTACTGGCATTGGATGACTAGTAGGTCCTGTACAGTTTAACATTGTTCCGGAAACAGATGCCACCGCAGCAATTAAATCACTTTTATAATTCGCAAGCCCGTATGCCATCATGCCCCCGTTTGAGTATCCCGCAGCATAAATTCTTTCCATATCTATATTATACTGAGACGAAATCTCACTAATCATAGATTCAACAAATCCTACATCATCAGCAGTGCTTTTATTGTCTCCACCTGTTGGGCAAGGATTCCAATGGGAAGAGCCATCTAAGCAACTGCCTTGGGGATAGACTAAAATAAAAGTGTCAGCTTCGGCTAATGAGCGCATATCTGCTTCTTGCATAAATTGACTTGCACTTCCTCCAAAACCGTGAAAATTAAATAAGATAGGAACTGCAGACGTTCCATCATATGAATTAGGAACATATAAAATATATTCTCTATTAATATTATCATGAACTATAGATTGAGCATTTGTATTAAAATAACACTCACCTGAATTATAATTATCATCCTTAGCATCATCATTCTTACAACTACTGATAATAGTCATTAGAATAGTAAAACCTAAAAGTATTTTTTTCATGATAGTTTTTATAAAAATTTATTTAAATCGAAAATTCAACTACTAATTTCTGCAACATCACTACACACTTATCAAGTTGTTCTTGAGTGGTAAATTCGTTCGCTCTATGAGCCTGTTCTATAGATCCTGGTCCGCAAATGATGCTTTGGTAGCCAGCCTCGTGAAATTGCCCTGCCTCTGCTGCATAAGCAACAGTTCTCCAGGTATTATTTCCTGATATTTTTTTGGTTAACGCAACAATAGGATCCGTTTCTTTGGTGTCTAATGCTGGAACAGGAGGATGCAATAAGGTATTGATAATTTTAAAACCAGGAAACAGTTTCCTAACCTCTTCTTCTCGTTCTTTACAAAATGCAAAAAAGTCGTCAAAAATAGTTTGTATGGTGTCTTTTGGAATTACCCGAACGTCCCATTCAAAACGAGTATAATCTGACACAATATTTGTAGCTACACCTCCAGAGATTTGCCCAACATGAAGGGTAGAGTGAGGAGGTTCAAATCGATGATCTTGTTTTTCTTGAGCTAATAGCTTCATCTTATTTTCTAGCCACATAATAAGTCTTGTACTTTCATGAATGGCACTAATTTCTTTGTGAATCCCACTACTATGGCCTGCAGAGCCGTTTACTTCTGTTTGCACATAACAAACTCCCTTTTTTCCAATAACTGGCTCTAAAGATGAGGGTTCACCAATAATAGCATAGGTGGCATCTTCAGGATAGGTTTTTTTAATGTGCTCTATAAGTTCTGGAGCTGCCAAACACCCAATTTCTTCATCATAACTAAAAGCAAAATAAATGGGTTTTTTTAAATCTGCCTTCGTTAAAGTAGGCAGTGTAGCTAAACAACAAGCAATATATCCTTTCATATCAGCACTTCCTCTAGCAAACAGTTTACCGTCTTTTTTTACAAGAGTAAAAGGGTCTGTATCCCATGCTTGGCCCTTTACAGGAACAACATCTGTGTGCCCAGACAATATAACACCACCGTCTACCGCCGGGCCAATTCTACAATGCAAAGAGGCTTTAGTTTCCTCTTTATTTGGAACTAAGGTAGTTGCTACCCCAAAGGATTCAATATACTCTTTTATCCAATGGATAATGCTGAGATTGCTATCTCCTCCTAAAACAGGAAAATGAACCAGTTTTGCTAAAATATCTTCTACATTCATATTATTGATAGCCAATAGTTACTGCTATAATTAATGTGATGGCCGAAAGCAAAAATACAATTATTGCCACCGGAAAAATAAAACGGAACCATTTATCTAATGGCACTCTACACATGCTTAACATGGCAATTAATCCTCCTAGAGTTGGGTTTATAAGGTTAGAAATTCCATCACCAATTTGAAACGCTAAAATAGTGGTTTGTCTTGTAAGCCCAATAACTTCTCCAAGAGGGAGCATCACTGGAAGGGTAGCTAATGCCTGGCCACTACCAGAAGGAATAAAAAAGTTGATGATGCTTTGAGAAATAGACATTCCAACAGCAGATAAATACAAGGGCAATGTTTTTAATACCTCAGATAAATGAAAAGAAATGGTATCGCTAATATGACCCATTTCCATCAATACTTTAATGGTGGTTGCAAAACCAACCATAAATGCTCCAGGGGCTACGTAGGCAACAGATTTTAAAACGGTTTCACTTATTCTAGTTCCTTTCATCCCTGCTATGATTCCAGTAGCTATGGTAACCATTAAAAAGATAGCAGATATTTCGTTGATATACCAATTTAGATTAAAAACACCATATAAAATAGCCCCCAAGCCCACAATAAAAGCACCGATGACCAGCCAATTATTTATTGAAATTGAATACTCTTTTAACGGTTTAGAAAGTTCTATCCCATCCTCATTTAACCCTTTTCCAAGTCTACTCTCAGGATTCTTAGAAATTTTCTTTAGGTATCTAACATTGTAAAAGGCTAAAAAACTTAGGGCAGAAAAACATAAGATACTTCGCAATAAAGCCCCAGAAAACAATGGTAATTCAGCAATTTTATGACCTATGCCAACCGTGTATGGGTTTATGGGAGAAAGCCCAAAACCAATGGTGACCGCACCAACAGATATTCCTGCAGCCAATACCAAGTCACCACCTAGAGCTAAGCTAACTACAGCTGCAATAGGAATTAAAGCAATGTTGTGTTCATATCCAACAAAAACACCCAAAGCACCGTAAATAAAAGTCATGAGTACAACTGCTAAGTATTTTTTTTCTCTTCCAATTGTATGAACAAAAGTTCCCACAGCATTTTCTATTGCTTTGGTTTCTTCCATAACACCAAACATAATTCCCCCAGAAAACACCACAAACATAACTTCTATTGCCGCTTTAAATCCTAAAGGGATGGCTTTAAACATTTGTAAAAAACCAATAGGTGTGCTGGGAATACTACTATAAGACCCTGGAATAACTCTATTTCTACCCTCTATTAACACACGTTTAAATTCACCTGCAGGGATGATATAGGTTAATAAGGTTACAAAAACAATGATCATAAACAACATGGTTACTGCATGCGGAATTCGTTCGTACCAATGATTTGTTTTCATAGATGACAATCTTATAAGATAAAAGACTCTAAAATAAGCGTTTTTTTAGAATCATGTATTTTAAATAGGGGTTAATTTTTTGCAGTAGTTTGTTTCTAAAAGAGAAGTTTTTTTAATCTTCTAACTTCAATAGCTTTTTGTTAAATAGAAACCTTAGAAGTGAAATACTTGCAAAAATGATGATGAAAAGAGCGGGAAAACCTCCAAGTAATGATAGAATTCTTATGCCGTCTAATCCTTTTGTTGATAGCATGATATAGGTTAAACTTCCAATAATAAGCCCCCAAATAATTTTTATATAAATTGAAGCTTCTTGGTTTGGATTGTTTTTTTCTTTCTCAGACATCGCACTCATTGCAGAAATATTTGAGTCTGCAGCGGTTACATAAGAAATGTATATTAAAATCAATGAAATTGGAATGGTAATCTTACTAAATCCTATTTTATGAAGCATGCCATACATAACAGATTCTTCTCCTTTTAATTCCATGGTTTCAAAGAGCAGGTTGTCACTAATTAAATTTGCATGAAGTGTAGCTCCACTAAAAATTGAAATCCAGACAATAGCAAATATAGACGGAAGAATTAAGTTGTAATTAATGTATTGTCTAACCGTATAACCTCTTGATATTTTTCCCAAGAATAGGGCTGCAACTGGCGCCCAGGCAAACCAATTTGCCCAATAGAAAATACTCCAATCATATCTCCACGAATCTGTTATTTCTGAACCAATATTTAGACTTCTTTGAGGGAAAGTAACGATGTATTCTGTTAATCCGGAGAAGGCAATTTTCAAAATATCAATAGGAAAACTAACTAAGAAAATAAAAATTGCAAGAAGTATGAACCCAACGATGTTAATGGTTGAGAGCCATTTTATCCCTTTTTGTAAACCACTTATAGCAGAAAGAATAAAGCTAGCAATAACAAAGGCACCCACACAACCAATTAATAAGTTAGATTTTGGAATATTAAATATTTCATCTAGCCCTCCCGTTATTGAATAAATACCCGCTCCTAGAGATGCAGACATTCCTAACACAATACTGTAAAGACAAATTACATCAATAATACTTTTAAGCATTTTATTGGTGCTTCCTTGTTTTAATGGAATAAGAGAAGCCACGCTAAATTTTCTTTTTAAATTATAGAATGATAACGCAAAAACCAATCCAGCTAGACAGTAAATTGCATAGGGGGTAAAAGACCAATGCATAAACATGGTAGACATAGAAAAACTCTTAGACGCATCAGAAACAGGGCTTATTGATGAAATGGGTGGGTTTGCATAATGAAAAAGAGGTTCTGCACATCCCCAAAAAAGAATGCCTGTAGCTATAGTAGTACAAGTACTTATGGCAAACCACTTAGATTTGCTTAATAGAGGTTGCGCATTTTTGCCACCAATCTTCACATTAGCAATTGGAGAAAAGTACGTGATTAGTAAAAGAACTAGAAAGAAAAAGCTACTCCAAGAAAATAAAAAACCAACGTTTTCTAATATCCAAGTATTCAATCCTGTGATGCTTGAAGAAAATAAATCATTGTTAATTTGACTGAATAGAATTGTACAGAGAATAAGCAATAATGGTGGGTAGAAAACATTTTTTCTAAGATTATTCATGCTTGTTTTTTCTCGAAGAACTCATTATGTATTAGAGAAAGTTCTTGTGTTACTTTTTAGGATGTTTTAAAAGTAATCAAAAAATTATTACCCAAGCAGGTGAAATCTATTCACCTTTTCTATCAAGTCCCTTTTAATGGCTAACACTGCAGATTTAGATCTGTAGCTGTTGTTTTACAATAGGAAATATTCTTTCAATCCAATAACTATACATCAACTCACTTGGATGCAATCCGTCTGAAGCAACCAATTCTGGAGCATCTGGGTTGGTTCTAGAAATGTCTGTAATATTTATAAATGGTGTAGATCTTGCCTCAGAAGCATTTCTTTTTAAGCCATTAAATTGGTTAATCTCTATGGCAATTTGCACTCTATCATAAGAACTACCAAAAGGTGTGGCTCCCCAGTCTGGTATAGACACAACAAATTGTTTGGCATCTTTTAAATAATAATTAGAAGCAATTGTTTCAAACAGGTCTTCTAACTCTTCGCCAAATTGCACTAAACTTTCACCTCTATATTGGTTATTTACCCCTATTTGAATAGAAATAATATCAAAGGGTTTGTCAAATGTTGTTGTGTTTACCAACTGAGTAACTTCTCGGGTGGTGTATCCTGTTGCGGCAACCACAGTTACTTCTACCTCTTCAACTCCTTCTTCTAGTAATTTTCTTTTTAATTGGGATGGCCAACTCTGTGTTATTTCAATGCCTTCTCCTACAGTATAACTATCACCAATGGCTAAGTAGCGTACCAAATCAAGGTCTAATGCAATGGGATCGGTTTCATCAACAGGGTTGGTTTCATTTATAATTTCTGGATCATTTTCGCAACAAATAATCATAAAACAGATACATATACCTGCAGTAAATCTATAAAAGTTATCCAGAATATGGTTCCAAGCTTTACTCAATATTGCTGTTTAATTACAATCAGAATTTAACCGGAATAAACTATATTCAGGTGTTTCAAAAATTACCTCTCCACCATCACATTCAAATATAATTGGAGTAACTAATTCATTTCCAAAATTCAAATCAACCGTTAGAATATTATCTTCAACGGTATAATTATTTGTTCCTGGGATATGATTTCCATCATTTGCTTCGTATGAATTGTACAAAGCAGTACAATCGTCTGCCACACAGTAATAGGTATAACGGACTCCATCCTCATAGAGATACATCGTGTTTCCCACTGGAATAGTTCCTTCTATTAACCACTTACCTTCTATAGAATAATTTGGTGCAGGTAAATTTTCTGAATTTTCACATCCTATAAGTAGGATTGCTACAAAACTAAAGAGTAATAAATTTTTCATGATGGTTATTTATTAAATAGTACACAAATATAAGGTATTACTATCAAGCATTTCTATCTATTTGGCTTAGAGTAACGTTTTAGCAAGACAAATACTATCTGGAATGTCTTTTAGTTTGCCATAGTTTTCTATCACAGAAAAGTTGTTTTTTAAATACAGTTTCATGGCTTCCGGTTGATGTACTCCCATAAACAAAATGCATTTGCTAAGACCTAATTCTTTGGTCCAATTTTCTAATTCTATGAGTATGTTTTCACCTAGTTGTTGGCCCCTATGTGTTGGAATTACATACATTCGTTTAATCTCCATAGCAGAAAAATCGGTCTTAGCAATGGCACCACAACCAACAGCTTTACCTTCATGATATGCCAATACAACATGCTTTAGATGTGTAATTTCATTAAACTGAGATAAAGGGTGGTCTTTGCCATCTCTGTTGGCTAGGTCTGTATTTAATTGTTTTACAAGCTCTTGAAATGCAGGGTTTAGATAATCTGTTCTAATGATCTTCATAGATTTTTTAAATATACACCAAAAAAAAGCCTTCTAAAAGAAGGCTTTTGTGTCTTTGTAAACAGTAAGATTACTCTTCTGTAGCTGCTTCAGTATCAGCTGCCAAAGAATTCATCATTCCTCCAAAATCAAACCAATCTCCACCGCCAGATATTTTACCATCTGTAAATGCAAAAGCATGGTATGAGGTTAATTTAACAGACTTCCCAGAAGCTACGTGATCTGCCGTCCAAGTACCATATACTCGTGTGCTACCATCTAGTAATCCAGTAGTTTCATCAACACCAGGTAACCAGTAGTCTGCTGTAAAATTCATGTTGTCAAACTCTTTTTGATAATTTACAAGAGCGTCTTTTAATCCTTGTGCATCGGCCATTTCAGAACCATATACTGGCATATGCCATTCTAGATCATCATGTATCATTTCAAACATTTCTGCAGATTTTTCTGCTTGATGTAGTTCAAAATATTTTTTTGCTGCTGCTGTGTTTTTTTCAAAATCAGCATGATTTCCTGTTGAGCAAGCAGTTACTAAAACTGCCATCACTACTACTTTAAATAGGTTTTTCATTTTTTTAATAATTTAATTAATACTTGTTTTAGTGTTTTTAAGAGGATTTTTTTAATTAGTAAATCCAACCACCAACAGCGGTTCTGTATTCAATTGGATATGCCTTTAAGAGGTCTTTTAATTCTTTAGTTGCGTTTCCGGCAATAATAAATTTATCTATTTCAAACATCTTCATAAAAGGAGCAAAGTTTG
>JABAZK010000013.1 GCA_018608485.1 Flavobacteriaceae bacterium
GTAGCTAATACAACTGCATCAATACCATTCATGATCCCTTTATTGTGTGTGACAGCTCTGTGAGGTTCTACGCCAGCAATCTGAACTGCTTGGTGAAATTTCTTTGCAAATTGCTGGGGGTCCTCTCCACCTAATTCTTCAATGCTACAACTTACTTCTGCTCTTACAAGACATTCCGGAACATAATTAGATAAAATACTCATCACTATTTCTATAGCATCACTTCTGAATTCTTTGGCTATGGCCTCTAAACAAGAATTAATAAAATTTGCCCCCATAGAATCTACGGTTTCAAAAGTGACATGAATTTGATAGTAGTTTGGTAGTTTCTCAGTTTTATCTATCAATTGAATATCTAGAATACCTCCACCACGTTTTTCCATATTTTTTGTGATGGATGCTGTAGCAATCTTAAAAAGCTCTTTTTTTGAATTGAAATACTGTATCAATTCACTTTTATCTCCATCGTACATAAAATGTACCTGACCTATTTTAGTGGTAGAAAGCACTTCAGCTTTAAAACCTCCTCTTGTACTCCAAAATTTAGCCACTAATGAAGCTGCAGCAACTACTGAACTTTCCTCAATGACCATAGGGATTGCATAAGAGGTATTGTTGATAAGAAAGTTAGGCGCTACACCATATGGCAAATAAAAATTTGAAATGGTATTTTCTATGAAATCATCATGTAACTGTTGCAATAATTCATCCGAGTTCCAATATTTTTTTAATGTAGAAATTATTTCTGTTTGATTTGTAAAATAATTAGTAGCTAACCAATTAATTTTTTCTTCTTTGGTTAGTTTAGAAAATCCGGAAATCATTTTAGACATTGATGTCATTTTATAGTGTTAGGCAAAGATAAATGAAACAATGAAAACAGTAAGATGAATTCAATATTTATACTGTTTTTAAAGTTTTTTTGACGATTTTTCCGTAAACTTGGCAATCAATTCCTAAATATGTAATTATAGAATGAAGAAATTATTCATTTTAGCTGTTATCACACTTCTTTTTAATTGTGAGCAACCAACCTCAAATAATTCAAATAAGGCTTCAAGAACACAAAAAATAACAGTAGAAGATATCTGGGGATCTACGTTCTCTACCAACAGAATGAATGCCTTAAATTCTATGAACGGAGACTATTATTCTCTTTTAAATAGAGATGAAAATGGGTTTACTACAGTAGATCAATATAGTTACTTAAATTTAGAGAAGGTAGCAACTGTTGTAGATGGAAAAACCCTTAATAACTTACAAAAATTTGAGTCGTATTCATTTAACAATGATGAATCAAAATTAATTTTAGGAAAAGACATTCAAAAGGTTTACAGAAGATCTACAAAAGGAACCTACTATGTATATACTGTTAACTCAAAAAAAATTCGCTTAATTGGAAAACAGATTCAAGAACCAACCTTTTCTCCTGATAGTAAAAAAGTAGCTTATGCAAAAAACAACAATCTATTCATTTTAGACTTAACCACAAATACCACTAGACAAGTTACTTACGATGGAAAATACAATCATATAATCAATGGAACTACAGATTGGGTGTATGAGGAAGAATTTGGTTTTGTTAGAGCTTTTGAATGGAGTAATGACAGTAAGTTTATTGCTTTTTTACGTTTTAACGAATCTAAGGTTAAAGAGTTTACAATGGGGGTTACTGGAAATGAGCTATACCCTACCCAACATGTGTTTAAATATCCTAAAGCAGGAGAAGACAATGCAAAAGTTTCGCTACACACCTATAATTTAAAAGCTAGAAAATCAAAGAAAGTAGCTTTAGGTAATTATGAATACATTCCTAGGCTACAATGGTCTAACACTAATCATGTATTAATAGCCACTACTTTAAATAGACACCAAAATGATTTAAAACTTCACAAAATAAATGCACTAAATACTAGTTCATCTCTTTTACTGAATGAAAAGGATGATGCGTATGTAAGTGTGAAAAATGATCTTACATTTCTAGATGACAATAGTTTTATATGGACCAGCGAAAAAGATGGTTACAATCATATTTATCATTATGACTTTAATGGAAAACTTATCAATCAAATTACCAAGGGCAATTGGGAAGTAACTAAATATTATGGTTTTAATAAAGAAAAGAAAACTATCTACTATCAATCTGTAGAAAACGGGGCTATTAATAGAGGTGTTTATAGCATTCGTTTAGACGGAACAACTAAAAAATTATTAAGCAATAACGCTGGAACAAACACTGCTGCGTTTAGCAGAAATTTAAATTACTTTATTAACACGTACTCAACTACAGAAACACCTCCTATTTATTCGCTTTACTCTGCTGAGGGAACTATGATTAAGGTGATTAAAGACAACTCAAGCTTAGAAGATAAGTTGTTAAATTATAGCATTAGTCCAAAAGAATTTTCAACTATCAATATCAATGGAAATGATCTTAATATGTGGATGATTAAGCCTCTTGATTTTGATGAACAAAAACAATACCCACTTCTGATGTTTCAATATTCAGGACCAGGTTCTCAACAGGTTGCTAATAGATGGAATGGGACCAATGACTATTGGCATCAACTATTAGCTCAGAAAGGGATGATTATTGTTTGTGTAGATGGAAGGGGAACAGGTTTAAAAGGGAGAGATTTCAAAAAAATAACCCAAAAAGAATTAGGTAAATATGAAGTAGAAGATCAAATTGCTGCTGCCAAAAAATTAGCAAAACGCAACTACATAGATGAAAATAATATTGGTATATGGGGTTGGAGTTATGGAGGTTTCATGAGTACCAATTGTCTT
>JABAZK010000043.1 GCA_018608485.1 Flavobacteriaceae bacterium
CCATTTTTTTAAACAAATTCAATAAAAATGACTCAAAAACCTCTAAAAATGGGTAAATTTAAAAATTCTAATAATTACCGCCTAATAATAAAATCATCAAGATTTGGATGAACATCCAAAATCTGTACGCTGCTTAGCAGAATAATTAAATGATATCTATATCAAAACTTTAAAAAAAAGTACCCAAACATACCAGTCTTTGCCCGAGTTGACTGCCGCTCTCACTGAAAATCAACAGAACACCTATCACCAAATAATTCGTTCGGTAGCTATACCAGAAGCTGCTTTTGAAGACTTTTGTTCCTGGTCTGAAGATTGTTACACACGAAATTGCATTTTTGAAAATGAAAAATTTGAACTTATCCTACTTTGCTGGGAGAAGGATCAAATAACTCCCATTCATGATCACGGCGGAGAGGAGTGCTGGGTAAAAGTAATTAACGGGACTTTAAAAGAAACCCTTTATAAGCAAGAATCTAGCGGTCTTACCCAACTAGTTACAAATACTTCAGAAAAAGGAACAATCTCTTATATGATCGATTTTATGGGCTATCATAAGCTAGAAAATATCTCTGGCCACAGAGCGATGTCTCTACATTTATATGCCAAACCCATTAAAAAGTGTAATGTGTTTGATGATTCTAAAAAAACATTCTCTAAAAAGACCTTGTCTTTCGACACAGTCTCATCAGCATATTAAACTAATACTAGCTATTTAAAAATAGAGCTCTACCCAAACAATAAAACGGTTATACTTAAAAGTGTAACCGTTTTTGCATTTTAACTAAAGGCTATTTCTTTTTAGAAAAAACCTGTGTGCCAAATAGAACTAATAAAATCAATAAAACACTATTGATGTAATCTGCCCAATTAGAGTCTCCCCAAAAATCTGTAAATATTCCAATTACTAGGTTTACTAGGCCCAAAGCGATAGTGATGTACATTAAATTTTTATAATTCATGGTGTGATTGTTTGTAGGTTTTTTTTTAGAATCAACATTAACAAATGTTTTTCTAGTGTTTGTTGAGGTGGTATACTTGTCAAGCCACTAATCAAATATATGAAAAATTGCTATTTATTATCTTTTGACTGTTAGTAATCACTGGCAGTAGCGTGAAAATTACAATCACAAAAAACACCACATAAGTATATTAGAATAGTTGTTAGGCAACCTAAATGTAAATAAAACGTTACATTTTAATTAATTTTGACTACTTTTGTAAAGTAAACATTACATAAAAATATGAAAAAACAAAAAAAGCCAACAAAAATTTTACTTATATGGGTACTAGCCTGGGTAGTAAGTACAGCAGTTTTATCTGCTGGAGTAAACAATTTATGGGACAGCCTGTTACTTACCAAAATAGGATTATTTATAAATCTTGCTCTTGGGGTTGGTATGATTATCGCCAACAAAAATTTATTTAATTATTACGATGAATTACAAAAGAAAATTCACTTCGAGGCAATGGCTCTTACACTTGGATTAACGGTGGTTGTTGGTCTTGTATATGAGATTTCGTTTGATTTTGGCGTTATAAGCTCAGAGCCTGAATTTGAATATCTAGTGTTTTTCATTTGCTTTTCATACATGTCTTCTATTGTGATTAATTCTTTACGATATAAATGAAAAATAGAGTTAAAGAATTAAGGAAAAATCAAAAATTGACCCAAGAAGAATTAGCCAACTTAATTGGTATTTCACGGCAAGCTATAAATGCCATTGAAAAGGAAAAATTTGATCCAAGTTTGCCCACCGCTTTTAAAATGTCAAAGCTCTTTGAGATAGCTATTGAGGAGCTCTTCTTTTTTGAGGGATCTAACTAGTGTGCTTTATAAATTAGTTAATTGCTCATAACAATTTATTTATTTATGTTTGATATGAACTTAAAAATTAAATCAAAATGATAAAAAAAGCACTCTTTTTAGCAATTGCAATTGTACTTTGTTCTTGCAATGAAACAAAACAAGAAGTAGTTACAGATTCTGGAGCTGGCCAGTGGGTTTCTAGTGGAGCCAAATACACTCTTGGGTCAGACGATGACGTGGCCGTTGTAAAAGAATTTATAGCAGGGTATGCTGCTTTAGATGTGGAAAGAATATTTAAGGTGTCTACTGATTCTGTTAAAGTATATCTACATAACATGGAAAAGCCAATGAGTATAAATAGACAGGTTCTCTCTGAGATGTTATCTTCTTATGATTCTATAAACGCTACAGCAGTCTATTATTTGCCTTATAAGGTTGAAGGATGGGATCAAAGTGTTGTGCAGGTAGTTTCAAAGGAGGTAAGGTATTTGAAAGATGGCGGCATAGAAAAAGAGCGTTTGCTTGAAAAATTTATGATAAGTAAAGAAGGTAAAGTAACAGCGGTGCGTCAATTCGATGCTGCTTGGTAAAACGTATTTTACTTATAAACCTGTAAAAAAAGCCTCCTTCAAAGGAGGCTTTTTTTATATACTATTTCTATGTTTTTAGTGTACCCTTGATGTTAGCTATGAGTATTCTAAACAAATCTGGTCACCTATTTCTGATTCATAATATATGGAAGCATCCACGCAATGCCGCTCTCCGTCTATCCTAATGAAAAGACAATCCTCGTCTGCTCCAAATCCAGTAATTGTGCCGCAAATGTCATCTGGGGTGCAACTTGTTATCAGCAGCATTAGATAAACAATACCTAGTTTTTTCTGGCTCCATAATAGGTTTAGAACCAAGAGGATGTTTTGTCTATTTTTCATGTTTCAAACATAATGAATACTTAATTGCAAAGTAACACTA
>JABAZK010000161.1 GCA_018608485.1 Flavobacteriaceae bacterium
TATTTTGTAATGGAGCTTTAATTAAAGACCAACTATCTCAATTTACAGTTGCCAGTTTAGAGACTCATACTCATGATAATAAACCTATTATTAATTTTACAACCAAAGCCCAACCACCATTTAATAAACAGTTTGATTTATTGATTGAAGACTTAAATCTATATCATAAGAAAGGATTTATTAATTATATTTTTTGTGCCAACCAACAACAAGCTCAACGATTTCACGATATATTTGATGATTCTAAAGAAGAGGTTCATTATAAAATAATTGTGTTTTCTCTTCATGAAGGTTTTGTTGATTTAGACGAAAAGATTGTATGTTACACCGATCATCAAATATTTGAACGTTATCATAAATTCCGTCTAAAAAACGGTTATGCAAAAAAGCAATCCATCACTTTAAAAGAACTAAATAACCTTGCCATTGGTGACTATGTAACTCACATGGATCACGGTATTGGAAAATTTGGTGGATTACAAAAAATTGATGTTGAAGGTAAAAAGCAAGAAGCTATAAAATTAATTTATGGAGATCGAGATATCTTATATGTGAGTATTCATTCATTACATAAAATTTCGAAATTTAGTGGTAAAGATGGAAAACCACCCAAAATTTATAAGTTAGGGTCTGGTGCTTGGAAGAAAATCAAACAAAAAACAAAAAAAAGAGTCAAAGAAATTGCATTCAATCTTATTAAATTATATGCAAAGCGAAAAATGCAAAAAGGAATTGCTTTTGGTCCAGATACACACATACAACATGAATTAGAAGCAAGCTTTATTTACGAGGATACTCCTGACCAATACACCGCTACACAAGATGTGAAAACTGATATGGAAAAAGAACAACCAATGGATCGTTTGGTATGTGGTGATGTAGGCTTTGGAAAAACAGAAATTGCTATAAGAGCAGCGTTCAAAGCGGTTGATAATGGAAAGCAAGTAGCAATTCTTGTACCCACTACCATATTAGCATTTCAACATTTCAAGACATTCTCAAAAAGGTTAGAAAAATTCCCAGTTCATATAGATTATTTAAATCGTTTTAGAACAACAAAACAAAGAAATGAAGCTATTGAGGGTATTAATGATGGGAGTGTAGATATTATCATTGGGACACATCAACTAACTAATAAAAAAATTAAATTCAAAAATTTAGGGCTACTTATCATAGATGAAGAACAAAAATTTGGTGTTGCAGTAAAAGATAAATTAAAAACACTAAAAGAAAATATAGATACTCTTACCTTAACCGCTACTCCAATACCTAGAACTCTTCAATTTAGTTTAATGGCGGCTCGAGACCTATCTGTTATTACAACTCCACCACCAAATAGACATCCAATAGACTCTCAAGTAATTCGTTTTAATGAAGAAATAATACGAGATGCTATTACTTACGAAATATCTAGAGGTGGGCAATTGTTTTTTATTCATAATAGAATTGAAAATATTAAAGAAGTAGCAGGACTTTTACAACGTTTGGTCCCTAATGCCAATATATGTGTTGGTCATGGTCAGATGGAAGGTAAAAAGTTAGAGAATTTAATGTTAGGTTTTATGAATAATGAATTTGACATATTGGTTTCTACCACTATCGTTGAGAGCGGATTGGATGTAACCAATGCTAACACCATTTTCATAAACAATGCAAATAATTTTGGATTATCTGACTTACATCAAATGAGGGGGAGAGTTGGTAGATCTAATAAAAAAGCTTTTTGTTATTTTATTACACCACCCTTTCATATGATGACAAATGATGCAAGAAAAAGAATTGAAGCTTTAGAATTATTCTCAGATTTAGGGAGTGGTATTAACATTGCTATGAAAGATCTTGAAATTCGTGGAGCTGGAGATTTACTTGGAGGTGAACAAAGTGGTTTTATTAATGATATTGGATTTGATACTTATCAAAAAATATTAAGTGAGGCCATTGACGAACTAAAAGAAAATGAATTTAAAGAACTGTACAAATCTGACACAAGTAAACCAAAAGAGTTTATTAAGGATGTTCAAATAGATACAGACTTTGAGCTCTTATTCCCAGATAATTATATTAATTCCATAACAGAAAGATTAAATTTATATAATGAACTATCATCAACTAAGTCAAGTGTTGAGTTACTTGATTTTGAAAAACGACTGATTGACAGATTTGGTGAACTACCAGTACAAGCTATAGATTTACTAGATAGTGTTCGATTAAAATGGTTAGCAAAAGAGATGGGGTTAGAAAAAGTAGTTCTGAAACAAAAAAGAATGATTGGATACTTTATATCGGATCAACAGAGTGAATTTTATCAAACTGAGGCATTTACGAAGGTGTTAAAATATGTTCAACAAAACCCTACAACTTCTGTAATGAAAGAAAAACAGACAAAAGCGGGTTTGCGATTATTGATTACTTTTATAAAAATTGATTCTGTAGAGATTGCTCTCAAAAGACTTAAAAAAGTTTTAGGCCATTTTTAATTAACCTTTTTTACTAAAATCTATTTTTTAAAAATGGAAATTAGCTGTTTTAATAGAAAGTTTAGGGATTAAAAAAATAAGCTAACTATTTGGTTAATACGTCTTGATAATTTCGTTTTACAAACACTAAAATTGTTTCTAAAATATCACCCATGTTTTGACATTCCTTGAACTTTACGTCTCCAACATATTTAATTAACTGTTTTTTTAAAAGTTGAATGTTATTATCAAAAGAAATTGAATCATTCTTCATACATTCAATTAGACTGGATGCCCTTCTTGGTGATGAAATCATTCGTTTAGCCATAAAAGAACGCTCCTCTAACTTGTATTGATTAATTGAATTGTTGTCTAATTTTCTATTTACCATTTCAACAATTTTAAAATTTTCTTTTAAAAATTGAAGGTTATACACTTTTAAATTCCCTTCAAAAGATTGTTGGTCAAAATCAATTGCTCTGATCTTATATATAATCTTATCAAAATCATGAGTGGGAATAATTACATAATTATATGAACGCATATCTCCAAGTAAACGAACCAAACACCGTTCTTTAAATTTTACAAATTCTTTAGCTATTTGAGATTTTTCTGATTCTGTACATTTAGGTAAAAATTCTTTTATAAAATCATCTCCTGGAATTCCTGAAATATGTTCCTCAATTAAAGTGTCTTTATAGACTAAAAAATTCATGTTATGTGGAGATAATATATGCTCTAATTCTAACCCATAGATTCTGGAGGCATCTGCTTTTTTTACATAAAAATAGGTGTAGTTGTCATTTAAGATATTTCTAATTTTTATGCGGAAAGGTTTTGAATTTCCAAAAGTGCAATAATCAATAGCATCTACATTTAAAAATGGTAGGGTATCGTTTCCTCCATCTGAATGAAGTATTGTGTATATTTTTTTTAAACTGGCATCAATTTCTTTTCTGTCGTATTCAGAGTAATATGTTCTTACCCATAAAGTATCTTTTTCATTTTTGTCATAGACTATAACAGAACCTTGAAAACGTAATAAATCGTCATAAAAGATAGAAATTTTAATGTTCCTATTGTATTTTTTTAAATATTCATCCAACAAATTATTAACCGGAAATGTTGGTTTTTTTTTAGACATCAATTTTTTTTCTACTGCCATTGTATAAAAATTAAAATCAAATGTAATGCATAATCCTTTGATTCAACTTAATTTAAATATCTTTCCTTGTATTGGCTTTACAATTCCTTTTAACTCTAGTTGCAATAAAATTGTTGCTAAATTAGAAACAGATATTTCTAAATCTAAAGCAATAACATCAATTACCTGTTGTTGTTTTTGTAAATAGTCTACAACTTTTTGGTGTTCTTTTGGTAACTCCTCAAACAATTTTATTTGTTTTGGTAAAGAAATTGGAGAAATGTCCCAATTAAGCATTTTTACCAAATCCATTGAAGATTTTAATAAATGGGCCTTATTTCTGTATATTAAATCATTACATCCTTTACTCATAACATCGTTAATTCTTCCTGGAACAGCAAAAACATCTCTATCATAAGAGTTTGCAATATCTGCTGTAACTAAAGAACCTCCTTTAGAGGCAGATTCTACTACTATTGTGGCATCAGAAATACCAGCAACAATTCTATTTCTTTTGAGAAAATTTTCTCTAAGTGGAGTTTCATCATGAAAAAACTCGGTAATAAAACCCCCATGCTGGTTTACTTGTTTTGAATATTTTCTGTGCGCCTTTGGGTACATATGATTTAACCCATGTGCTAATATGGCAATGGTTTGTAGATTTTGTTTAAATGCATTCGTGTGAGCACAAATATCAATCCCGTAAGCAAAACCACTAACAATTATTGGATTATATGGAGACAATTCGTCTATTAATTTTTCACAAAAACTTCTACCATAATTAGTCATGGTTCTGGTTCCTACAACAGAAATAATTCTTTTGTTAGAAAAATCAATAGAACCAGTTTTAAAAAATAATACGGGGGCATCTATACAATTATGTAAATTTTTTGGATAATCATCATCAAGAAAATAGGAGTATTTTATTTTGTGAGTATTAATATATTGTAGTTCTTTCTCTGCTAATTTTTGCTGTGTATTGTTCAACAAATTTTTCACAGCATACTCACCAATTCCATTAATTTTTAAAAGTGTGTTTTTATTTTCTTTAAAAATATCAGCAGCACTTCCAACAGTTGCAATAAGTTTTTTTGCTAAAATATCACCAATAGATGGCGTCTTTTGCAGACGCAAAAGCGCTAGAATTTCTTCTTCTTTCAAAATACATTTTTTTTCTTTTCAATATACAAATTTATTGTTGATAATTATTTAGCACTTTTAATTCCTGTTTTAGTTAATTCTTTATATTTGTTATGATGGCTATAGCAAACTACTTAAAAGATTTACTCTACAGATATGATTGTGTAATTGTTCCAAACTTTGGAGGGTTTATAACTAACAACACAAGTGCACAAATTCATAGGAGTACACATACATTTTATCCACCTTCCAAACAAGTAGGCTTTAATGTGAATTTAAGTCATAATGATGGACTATTAGCTAACTACATCGCCACGCTTGAAAATATTTCTTTTGACCAAGCCAATACACAAATTTCAGAAACGGTAGCGCAATGGAATTTGACACTTAAATCACAACCTTTAGAGATTGAAAATATAGGTTCTCTTTCATTGAATGAAAAAAATCAGTTGATTTTTAATCCAATAAATACTATTAATTATTTACGATCTTCATTCGGATTAACTTCATTTGAATCTTCAAGTATAGAAAGGACAGACAGTAAAGTAATTCCATTAAAACCAACTGAGAAATATTCTAAAAAAACACCACTTTTTGTAAAATATGCTGCTACTGCTGCGATGTTACTATCTCTCTCTTACATAGGTTGGTCAGGATATGAAAACAAACAGGATCAATTAAATTTTGCACAAGAACAAAAACAACTGGAGCAAAAAATTCAATCGGCAACTTTTGTAATAGATAATCCATTAAATACTATTGAGTTAACTTTAAACAAAGAACTTCCAAAATCATTTCATGTGATCGCTGGATCATTTCAATTTGTTGAAAATGCTCACAAAAAAGTTTCTCAATTAAATGCAAAAGGATTTAAAGCTACCGTTTTAGGCACAAACAAATGGGGGTTAACCCAAGTAGCCTATGCTTCATTTCATAAAAAATCTGATGCATATCTTAGCCTATCTGATGTGAGAAAAACAGATTCTAAAGATGCATGGTTGTTAGTTAAAAAATTCGATTAATTTATTCTCTCTTCTTTAGAAATTCATACTCATTTTAATTATTTATTTAAAATTCTATGAAAGCAAAAACACCTAGTGAATCACTAACAATACTAACAGATTTAGTATTACCCGGAGAAACTAATTACCTAGATAATTTATTTGGAGGAGAACTGTTAGCTAGAATGGATAGAGCTTGTAGTATAGCTGCCCGTAGACACTCTAGAAGAATCGTTGTAACTGCCTCTGTAAATCATGTTGTATTTTCTAAATCAGTTCCTGTGGGAAGTGTTGTTACTATAGAAGCCAAAGTTTCAAGAGCATTTAAATCATCTATGGAAATATATGTAGATGTTTGGATAGAAGATCGTCAATCTGGTTCAAAAACTAAAGTGAATGAAGGAATTTACACTTTTGTAGCTGTCGACGAAACTGGAAAACCAGTAGAAATTGCTCAAATATCTCCAGAAACAATATTGGAAAAAGAACGTTATGAGGGTGCTTTGAGAAGAAAACAACTCAGTTTAGTTTTAGCAGGAAAATTAAAACCCAATAATGCAACTGAACTCAAAGCTTTATTTGTAGAATAAGCACAACACTCTACTTTATTTATTCTTGTTTTAGTACCTTAGAAAACCTAAATTGATGTTTTTTAATTCTTAAAAACACCTAGAACAATGATTCAATCCTACAAGAAAAATCCAACACTAATAAAAAATTATGACACAATAGTTATTGGTTCTGGGATGGGTAGTCTTACTACTGCAGCAATTCTAGCAAAAGAAGGACAGAAAGTATTGGTGTTAGAGCGTCACTATACTGCGGGAGGTTTTACACATGTATTTAAAAGAAAAGGATTTGAATGGGATGTAGGAATTCATTATATCGGTGAAGTTCAAAGACCTACCTCTGTGATAAAAAAACTATTTGATTACATCTCAGACTCAAAATTACAATGGTCAGATATGGGTGAGGTATATGATAAAATTATCATTGGAGACAAAGAATATGATTTTGTAAAAGGCACTCAAAATTTTAAAAATAAACTTATTGAATATTTCCCTGATGAAAAATTAGCCATTGAAAATTATGTGAAACTCGTTTTTAAAACTATCAAAACAAGTCAAAAGTTTTATATCAGTAAAGCATTACCTTCTATCCTAAATTTTTTGATTGGGAAGAAAATGAGAACTCCCTTTTACAATTACTCAGACAAAACCACCTATGAAGTTCTTAAATCGATCACAGACAATGAAGAGTTAATTAAAGTGTTAACTGGTCAGTACGGAGATTACGGATTGCCTCCGAAAAAAAGTAGTTTTGTTATGCATGCTGCAGTTGCTAGACATTATTTTGGTGGTGGTAGCTTTCCTATTGGTGGTTCATCTCAAATTGCAAAAACAATTGATAGTGTTATTGAAAAAACTGGAGGTACAATTTTAATTAGTGCTGATGTTCAAGAAATTATTATTTCAAATAAAACTGCTACTGGTGTAAAAATGAGTGACGGGAAAATTTTTTCAGCAAAAAAAATAATAAGCGGTACAGGCATTATGAATACCTATAACAAACTTATTCCCTCTTCAATTGCAAATAAATTTAACCTAAAAAGTCAGCTTCAAAAAGTAAATCGCTCTGTTTCTCATGCCTGTTTGTATATCGGGCTAAATGGCTCTCCAGAAGAGTTAAAACTTCCAAAAACAAATTACTGGATATACCCAAGTGATTTAGATCATGATGAATCTGTTGATCGATATTTAAAAAATATCGATCATGAATTTCCTGTAGTTTATATCTCGTTTCCCTCTGCAAAAGATCCTGACTGGAACAATAGATATCCTGGAAAAAGCACCATTGATATTATAACACTCGTACCCTATGAAATTTTTGAACCATGGGCTGGAAGTAAATGGATGAAAAGAGGGAAAGATTACACCAACATAAAAGAGAAAATTTCTCAACGTTTGCTTAAAATCCTTTACGACAAATTACCTCAAGTAAAAGGGACAGTTAGTCATTACGAACTTTCCACTCCGTTAACAACAAAACATTTTATAAATTACGACAAAGGTGAGATTTATGGATTAGATCACAGTCCTAAAAGATTTAGACAGGAATTTTTAAAACCTAGAACTCCCATTAAAAATTTATTTTTAACAGGGCAAGATATTGTTACTGCTGGTGTAGCGGCAGCACTATTTTCTGGAGTAATTACTAGTGCAGCAATAACAAGTAAAAATATTATTAAAAAAGTGATGAATTCCTAATTTTTTCGAATCCAAGCAGTTGGATTCAATCTGGTTGTATTTTTTGATAACACAAAAATAAGTTTGGTTTTTCCTGTAATTCTATCAGTAAAAATTTTACCCAAAGCCTGACCTGTTTTTACTTGATCTCCATTGCCAACATAAACACTTTCTAGATTATTATATATAGATATATAATTTCCGTGTCTAATTAAGACAGACTTCTTTCCTTCTGATTGGGTTTGAATTGCTAAAACTTCTCCATTAAATATAGACTCGGCATTTGTTCCTTTATTGGTTGCTATGTGAATACCTGTACTATTTATATAATTTCCTGAATAGATCGGGTGGGGCTGTTTACCAAATCTTCTAATGATAAGACCACTATCTACAGGCCACGGAAGTTTCCCTTTGTTTTGCTCAAATTTTGCTGCCAATTCTTTTGCCTCAGGAGTTAACTTAAAACCTTTTGATTTTTTTGCTCCTTTAGCAGCATTAGATTTAGCAATGGCTTCTTTAATTATTTTATCAATTATTTTTGAAATTTTCTTTTCTTCTTGTTGTTTTTGTTGGAGGCTTTTCTTGTATTTTTTCTCCTTCTTTTTAATCTGAGAAATTAATTTTTTCTGATCTAATTTATCAAGTTCAACTTTAAATATTTGATCTTGTTCGTTTGACAGTAGTGTATCTTTTAATTGTTTTTGAAAAAATAAAGAATCTTTTAATTGTGATACCTGATTAGATACCATGGCTAATTCCTCTCCTTGTTTTTTTCTGAAAGATGCGTACTGCTTCATATATTTAACTCTCTTGTAAGCTTGATAAAAGCTTTCAGAAGAAAATAAAAATAAGGTTCTGCTTTGCTGAGACTTACTCTTATAAGACTTATAAATCATCGCAGCATAATCTTTCTTAAGAGCTACTAATTTTTCATCTAACTCTTTGATTTCTTTTTCATAAAGAACTATTTCACTAGATAAAGATTGCACTTCTTTGTTTATGGTTGAAATATAATTTTCTCTGACTGTAATTTTTTGATTTAAATCTTTTAAATCTTCAAGAGCATTTTTCTCACTTTTTTTTGTGTCAAAAAGTAGCTTATTAACCATTTTAATTTCTCTTTTTATTCTATTTCTATCTTTTTCTAACTGCTTTCTTGATTTTTGTTGAGCAGAAATAGTTATAGAAACTAATAGAAATAATAAAAAGGATATGAATGGCTGTTTTCTTATCATTAAAATTTAATTGATTTATAACCTGATGGTATTCTGAATGGAGTAGTAATTTGTTTATTTAAAACTAACGATTTAAACTCTATATCTATAACCGTAAAATTATCTTTATTCTCCAAAGCTTTTATTACTATTTTTTTGGGAATTAGTTGCTCTTTAATTTTCTGGTAATTCCCATATTGAATTTGCAATAATTTATTATTCTCATATGAATTTAATAATTGCTTATTTAATGAAAAATTTACTGGATTAAAAAAAAGGGATGACTTGTACAAATCTGATTGATTTTTCGGAATTAATTTATATAATCCTTCACTAACTTCAGAGAAATATTTAGTAGTTGTTAAATCTAAAATACTTTCCCCTATAAGTAAATTTTGAAGCTGTTGAAACGTTACTTTAGTCCCCAACATTTTTTCTAAAAGAGAGAAATCTCCTTTAAAATAGCGTTTGTTTATTGGAGAATAGTAACTAAAAGAACTAGGGGTTATTTTGGCTCTAAATACATTGATAAGTTTAGAGCCTTTAATCCATATAATGGAATCTTTGAAAATTCTGAGAGTTACTTTGAGATTAACCCGAGTACTTTTACCTTTATTTTTGACCAAATAGGAAACCTTTAACTTAGAGTCTAGCGAATTAGCAACAAACGATGTGGTATTGTGTTTTTTGATAATTCGTTTGGAAGAGATATTTTTTAACCCTTTTGTCCGAACAAGTTCTTTTTTGCTTTCACATGAAACCAACACAAGTAAAAAGAATAAAAAGCTAATTATTCTCATGTTACATTTTTAATTTTTTAATTTTATTTTCAAATTCAAAGGCCTTTCCATTGTTGCCCAGACTAGAATATACTTTTGCTAAAGTACTATAAAATTGAGCTTCTAGAGTAGGATTTTCTATCACAAAATCTAAGCCTATTTCCAAAATAGCAATAGCTTCGTCAAATTGTTGTTGTTTATGTAAAAGCTTAGCTCTCGAAAGATATGAAAATGGTTGAGCAGGAAAAAGAGTAACAGCCAACTTACTGTAATTATCTAAAATTTCACTATTATTAAATTCAGCTATTTCTAGTATTTGTTTTAACATACTAAAAGAGGGCTTATTTTCATTAAAATCAGAAATTAATTTATCTAGATCCTTGTTGTCTTTTTTTAATTTGACAGGTTTCTTAGATAACTCCAATTTCTCCTTAAGTCTTTCTAGCTTTTGATGTAACCCTTTCTCTTGTTCTAATAAATAGATTAATGAAAGTGCTTTATCACTTTGGCTATTTAGATGATATAAATAAATTAAAGATTCTCTATAATAGGGGTCTAACTCAATAATTTTTAATTGAACTTTAATGGCCTCCTCATAGTTTCGATCTTTTTTTAGAATAGAAACAAAATGAAGTAACATCCAAATATTGGACGAATCTTGTTCTAAAGCCTTTTCAATGAATTGTCTAGCTTGTAGCGTCTGATTTAGAAATAAATAATTTTTAGAAAATTCAAAATAAATGGTTTTATTACGAGGAGATAACTTATCACAAACTTCTAAGTTTTGGATAGCTTTTTGGTAATTTCTTATTGATTTATTTGAAAGTGATTTAAAAAAATACTCCTGAAATTTTATCTCTTTTTCTTCTGAAAGATTTGAAGACTGGTCAGCATTTTCTTGAGAGAGAGAACTAAAAGGATTAAACAATAGTACCAAACAGACAAAAAGTCCAATCCTTTTAATCATCTTTATTTATTATTAGGTCAATTCTGAGTAATCACCTATGCTTACGGAAGTAAAATTACCGTTGTACGTGGCATGATTACCTATCATAGCATTATCTAAAGTAGCGTTTAAAATTTTTACATTAGTTTGGATTAAAGAATTAGAAATTTTAGAATCTGTTACCAAACTATCTTCTCCTATAGAAACATATGGACCAATTGTTGAATTTTTTAGAACCACATTTTCTCCAATAAAACAAGGTTGTATAATTTGAGAATTTTCTAGTACAACAGTTTCAGCCACAAGATTATTCCCTTTGTCATATTCAAATCCTAATATTTTTTTATTAGTATCTACGGTTGGATCTTTTTTCCCACAATCCATCCATACATCAACTTTACCAGGTAAAAATTTAGCTCCATCTTGTTTAAGTGTTTCTAAAACTTCCGTTAATTGAAATTCGCCTGACGGTCTAATATCATTATCTATGAGATATTGAATCTCTCTGGAGAGCTTATCACCATCTTTAAAGTAATAAATCCCTATTATTGCTAAATCTGAAACAAATTTTGTTGGTTTTTCAACAAAATCTGAAATAAATCCATTGTTTAATTTTACAACTCCAAATGCACTTGGATCATCAACTTGTTTCACCCAAATAGCACCATCTGCTTCTGCATTTAATGTAAAATCTGCTTTAAATAAAGTATCTGCAAAAGCAACCACGCAAGGACCAGTTAAAGATTCTTTAGCACAAAAAATTGCGTGAGCAGTACCCAAAGCTTCTTCCTGAACATATACTGACCCTTTAGCTCCAAGCTCCTCTGCTATCGTTAATAATTTTTCTCTTGTATTACTTGGAAATCCTTTTGCTGATGGCCCAATTATAAAAGCTATTTCCTCTATTGGTTGATTTACCACAGAAGTAATATCTTCTACTAATCTTTGTACAATTGGCTTACCTGCTATTACAGTTAAAGGTTTTGGAATGGTTAAGGTATGAGGTCTCAAACGAGATCCAATTCCTGCCATAGGGACAATTATTTTCATATATATTTTTCTTATTTTTAGTGAAGCAATATACCACTTATTGATTGATTTTAAAAAAGAGGAAACTCTTTAAATTCCTTTTGGAATTGCATCAATTAAATTCTTCGTATACTCAGATTTTGGTGTTTTATATATGGTATCTGCATCATCTATTTCTTCAATTTTTCCTTTATTCATAACCACTAGTTGATCAGACATGTACTTGACAACTGATAAGTCATGTGAAATAAAAATATATGAAAAATTAAAAGTTGATTTTAATTCATTTAATAGGTTTAGTACCTGTGCTTGAACTGATACATCTAATGCCGAAACTGATTCGTCACAAATAATGATTTTAGGTTTTAATGCGATAGCTCTTGCAATTCCAATTCGCTGTCTTTGTCCTCCAGAAAATTCGTGGGGATATTTATTAAAATGATCTTCCTCTAACCCAACTTTTTTCAATAACTCTATCACATATACTTTTCTTTCCTTATAGTTGGATAGAACACCATGCACATTCATAGGCTCAAGAATAGCATTTCCAATAGATATTCTTGGATTTAGAGATGAGAATGGATCTTGAAAAATAATTTGAATTTCCTTTCTTAAATTTCGCAGGGCTGTTTTTGATAAATGAGTAATATCTTTTCCTTTGTAAAATATTTTTCCAGAGGTTACTTTTTCTAACTGCATAATTGACCTCCCTAAAGTTGTCTTACCACATCCAGATTCTCCAACTAATCCTAATGTTTCTCCTTCATATAATTTAAAAGAAATGGTATCTACTGCTTTTATTAGTGGCTTTCTAGTAAATCTAACACTTGTGTTAAAATATTTTTTTAGATCAACTATTTCTAATAGAGGTTTTAATCTGTAAATTTTACTGTGATAGGCATCTCTCTCTCTTTTTGTATAAACATCTGTGAAAATTTTGTTTTTTATAAAATCTTCTACCGTAGGAAGTTTTTTTAATCGTTGATTTAAATTGGGCTTTGAATTAATAAGTCCTTTCGTATAGTCATGTTGTGGAGAATGAAAAATATCAGTTGTATTTCCTTTTTCAACAATCTCTCCCTTAAACAAAATAATTACATCATCTGCTATTTCAGACACCAATGATAAATCATGTGAAATTAAAAGGATACTCATCTTATTTTCCTTTTGTAATTCTTTTAAAAGCAATATGATCTCTTTTTGAACTGTAACATCTAGTGCTGTAGTAGGCTCATCTGCAATTAACAAATCTGGTTTACATGCTATAGCAATAGCAATCATAACCCGTTGTTTCTGACCTCCACTAATTTGATGAGGGTAGGAATTAAAAATTCTATCTGGTAGTGGTAGTTTTACTTTTTGAAAAAGAGAAATAACTTCTTGATACATTTCTTTTTTATTTAAACCTGTATGTTGTTTCAAAACCTCAGCCACTTGACTACCACATGTTAAAGTAGGGTTTAATGAACTCATAGGTTCCTGAAAAATCATGGCAATTTTATTGCCTCTAACTTGTTGAAATTCTTTATCTGAAATTTTTAAAAGATTTTTTTCATCAAAAAAAATAGTTCCCTCTTGAATAGTATTCTTGGGTAAGAGCCCTAAAACTGCCAACGAAGTAACTGACTTGCCACTACCAGACTCTCCAACAATACCCAAAATTTTATTTTCTTTTAAGTCAAAGGATATTTTTTTTACAACCTCGTTTTCAACTTTACCAGATAAAAATTTGACAGTAAGATTATGTACTTGCAGCATATTTTAAAATTGTGTCTTGTTAAACGTGGCTAAATATTATTTTAGAATAATTTTAAAGGTAAAAAAATTAACATCAAATAACTTTACTCTAATCTTTTTTGATTTAAAACTCTAAACCAAATCACTAAATTGACATAAATTCAAGCATCTAAAAATATACTTTAATAAACAAGGCCTCCCCTTTTATGGGGAGCGAAAAATTTCACTAATTCAAGGTATTGCAAATATTCAATTTCCTTATTATTTTTACAGTGTATTGTTATTTGAATTATGTTATTAAATTAAGTTATTGTTTTATTGTTTACCCCCTAACAATAATTACAACAATATAATTTAATTTTTATTAACTTTTGATATTCCTCCGCATCTTAGTTAATAAGTCAAAAAAACCTAGAAAAATTTTTCTAGGTTTTTCTTTTTATTAAAACCTCTCTTAAATTATTTACATAATCTTTAATTAAATCGCAAACTCAAGTGTTCTAGCCTTGTTTTTTTGTTCCTTTGTTCAAATTTATTTTTGTGAATTATATTTCAGTAGAAAATATCTCAAAATCTTATGGAGACAGAACATTGTTTAGCAATATCTCCTTTGGGATCAATAAACACCAAAAGGTAGCTTTTGTTGCTAAAAATGGAACAGGAAAAACCTCTATCCTAAATATTATTGCTGGGTTAGATGCACCAGATGATGGGCAAGTTATTAAGAGAAAAGAAATTAATGTGGCATACCTTTCTCAAAACCAGTTATTTAATGATAACCTTACCATAGAAGAAACTATTTTTGAGACAGAAAATAGAATATTACCTATCATAAAACAATACGAAAAAGCACTTGAAAATCCTGAAGACTCAGAAAACTATCAGAAAGCTTTTGACTTAATGGATCAAAACAATGCCTGGGATTTTGAGACCCAATATAAATTGGTTCTTACAAAATTAAAACTCCCAACTTTATCAATGAAAGTGGGTAAACTCTCAGGAGGGCAGAAAAAAAGATTAAGTCTTGCTGTTTTACTAATAAATAAACCCGATTTAATCATCTTAGACGAGCCAACTAACCATCTAGATTTAGAAATGATAGAATGGCTTGAAGACTATTTTAAAAAAGAAAAGATTACCCTATTTATGGTAACGCATGATCGCTACTTTCTAGAGAGAGTTTGTAATGAAATTATAGAACTTGATCATGGTAAACTATATAAATACAAGGGTAATTATTCTTATTATTTAGAAAAAAAAGAGGAAAGAATTGCTCAGGAAGCAGCTTCCACTCACAAGGCTAAAAATCTATTTAAGAAAGAGTTAGACTGGATGCGCAGGCAACCCAAAGCAAGAACTACAAAGTCTAAATCTAGAATTGATGATTTTCAAGAAATTAAAGAAAAAGCACATAAAAGAAGACAAGATCATACAGTTCAATTAGAGATAAATATGAAACGTTTAGGGAGTAAAATTGTAGAGCTCCACAAACTAAAAAAGTCATTCGGAGATTTAAAAATTCTTGATGGGTTTCAATACGTGTTTCAAAAAGGAGAGCGTATTGGAGTAATTGGAAAAAATGGAACTGGAAAATCATCTTTTTTAAATGTACTTACTCATAAAGAACCAGTTGATGGCGGAAAAGTTGTAGTTGGAGAAACTGTAAAGTTTGGGTATTATACCCAAAAAGGAATTGTTGTAAAAGAAGGGCAAAAAGTAATTGAAGTTATTAAAGAATTTGGTGAAGAAATCCCGTTAACAAAAGGCAGAAGAATTTCTGCTTCACAATTATTAGAACGTTTTTTATTTGATAAGAAAAAGCAATACGATTATGTTGAAAAATTGAGTGGTGGAGAACAAAAAAGATTATACCTCTGTACTGTATTAATTCAAAATCCAAACTTTTTAATACTTGATGAACCAACCAATGATTTAGATGTAATTACCTTAAATGTATTGGAAAGTTTCTTATTAGATTTTCCTGGAAATTTAATTGTAGTGTCTCATGACAGATACTTTATGGATAAAATTGTGGATTCTTTATTTGTTTTTAGAGGGGATGGTATTGTTGAAAATTTTCCAGGAAATTATACAGATTATAGAGCTTATGAAGATTCTAAGCCAAGAGAAAAAACTATAAAAACTGAAAAAAAGCAGGTAAATATAACTCCATCAAAAGCTCAGTTAACATTTGAAGAAAAAAGAGAATTTGGATCTTTAGAAGAAGACATAGAAAGGCTATCTCGTAAAAAAAAGGTGATCGAAGCATCTTTTTTAGAGGAAGAATTAACCCAAGATCAAATTAAAGAAAAATCTGAGGAGCTTGAACAGACACTTTCTTCTTTAGAACAAAAAGAGGAACGATGGCTCGAGCTCTCTATGAAGCTTGAGGGCTAAACTTTTATAATTTCATCTTTATCAATTAATTTTTCGTTGTTAAACCTCATTAATACTTGTGCCACAGAGATCGTGTCTTTCTCGCAATAACGAACAATTCTGTCTAAATTTTTTTCTTTATAATATACAGAGGCTACCTCACTGCCATCTATGTCATCTTTTGGTGATGGTATCCCTAAAATGGTTGTTAATAATTGCAAAGAACTATAGTGTTTAAAATCTCCAAACTTCCATAATTCCATGGTATCTAAATGAGGAACTTCCCAAGGCTTTTTGCCAAATAAATTTAATTTTGAAGGTAATTCTATGTGATGTACAATCATTCTTCTAGCGATGTATGGAAAATCAAATTCTTTCCCATTATGAGCACATAACACATGATACGATTTATTAAAATGTGTGTCCAATAGTTTTTTAAAGTCCAATAAAATTTGTTCTTCATTGTCTCCACTAAAAGAGGTAACTCGTAAATTTCTTTCTTGCTTATTATTGGTGAAATACGCTACAGAAATACAGATAATTTTACCAAACTCTGCCCATATTCCGGCACGTTCATAAAAATCTTCTGCGGTAAACTCTTCCTTACGTTGATAAGCAGTTTTTTTGGAAAATAACTCTTGGATTGTTTCCGGCACCTCAGACCAATTTTCTTTTTGCGGTACTGTTTCAATATCTAAGAATAAGACATTGTTCATTTTTGTTTTCAAATTCATAGGGGATTTTTTTGTGAATTTACTAAAAATAAAAAAGCCTCGAAAATTCGAGGCTTTTTTTCTAATAGTTGTACTATTGATTACTCAATAATCAATTTTTTAGTAGCTATATTATTTCCTTCAGAAACTTTCATAATGTATACTCCGGAGGAGATTCCAGAAATATCCATTGTTTTGTTCATAGAAGAAAAACGTTGGCTAAATACTTTTCTACCCAACACATTAAATATATTTACTGTTTTTGCTTCTGTACTAGAAGTGGTTACCGTTAAACTATTCCCTTTCACTGGATTTGGATAAGCATTAAACCCAGCTATTGTATTATTAGACGCTGAAGCTGTTGCACTTGAATAGGTCCCTATCGGAAATGGGGTAGCTGCAGATGCATTATCTAATTCCCCATCAAGTGCATTTGCACCACTATAGGTCCAATTGGTAGATGTAAATGTAGCCCCCTCTGGCCCAGTATCATCGTTTCTATATGCCCAACCATCTAAATATTCCCAAGCTTCACCGTTGCCGTCAGTATTTATATCTCCAAAAGTATCACTAACTGAACCGTTTTCAAATAATTCTATGGCGTCATCTCCATTTATTGACATAACACTTCCAGCGTTATAAGTAGGGGCAAAACCAAAAAATGCCGTAAACTGATCTACTTCAGAAGCAACATATATAAAAGTACCAGCAGACACAGCATCAGCTGGGAAAGTAAATTCTTGTCCGTCAGTTCCAAATCCATTATTTGCACTTCCAACTCCAAAAGAACTCAAATCGTCAATATCATTTATAACGTATAATTCTATTCCTTTCGGAGTACCTCCAGTTAGAGGAGCATCAAATACCCCTGTAATTACTAAACTATTTGTATTAGCTGCAAAAGAGTTACCATTAACAGTTATAATCTCGTCAGCTACTCCAGTTGAAGATATAGTAATATCTCCAGTATAATTTCCAGCAGAAAGGCTACCTGCAAGTCTGACAAAAATATCTGTTGAAGCCACAGTCCCAGACTGATCAGGAGTAATAGTTACTGAAGAACCAAATCCTGTAGCTGTAGTTAAGGATACCTCGTAATTTGTAGGAGCTGTTATAGAAATATCATCTTGTAAAAATAAACCTTCAACTGAAAAACTATCTTCTGGTGATGGACCACCTGTACTTGCTAAGTAATTAAAATCATCAAGATTTGCAGTTACGGTAAATTCTGGATTTTCAGGACTTACAATTCCAGAAATTGATAGTGTACTATCTGTTGCACCATTTGAAGAAGCAGTTACTACTCCATCATATGTTTCTGGGGAAAGACCTGAAGATAATCTGACATAGATAGTTGTAGCTTCAGCTGTTCCTGCAGTTTGAGAAACAGTTACTGTACTTGCAAACCCAGAGCCAGATGTTAAAGAAATTTCAAAATTAGATGAAACAGAAACAGTTATATCGTTTGTAAGATTAGAGCCTGAAACACTAAAATCACCCTCTGATGAAGGTCCGTTATTTTCATAATAATCAAGACTTGCTATTGTACCACCTAATGAAATAGTTGGATCACTAACACAACCACTGAAAGAACCTATTGTATCCCATCCAGTATCTATATCCCCTACTATCCATTCAGAATCAGCTGCATTAGTACCAGCCGATGCTGCCCAATCATCATTAGGACCACACACGGTACTTTTTCTTGTAAGTATATGATCTTTTGTTGCATTGGAAACACCTGCAACTTCCCAACCAGAACCAGGGTCTGCTTCCCAATCTCCTAGCCAGTCAAGTATGGTATATCCTGTAACTTCACCTGCGTCAATATTACCATCATTGTCAGCATCATTAAAAGTTCCACCTTTTACAAGAGCATATCCGTCATCACCATTACTTAAAAAATTATGTGTGTGATCAGCTTCAGCTAATATTGTGGCGTTTGCACTACCATGTGCAATTACATATACATCTCCAGAAGCTATTTCTGCTCCATCTGGAAAAGTGTTCCAATATTCATATTCACCAGGGGTATCTGGTGCATTTGCTACGCTAGGAAATGCATAATCTGAAAGATTAATGGTTGCATCTGTTCCATTATATATTTCTAAGTATTTATTATTTGAAGTTCCTTCTCCATATTTACTAATAAACA
Organism: Flavobacteriaceae bacterium; assembly: GCA_018608485.1. GTDB lineage: Bacteria > Bacteroidota > Bacteroidia > Flavobacteriales > Flavobacteriaceae > Polaribacter. The sequence goes on from JABAZK010000161.1 coordinate 18,937, forward strand.
ACTCAGTAACCTGAGCACTTGAGACGAATACTACTGTAAATGTTAATATTAAAGTTAAAAAGTAATTTTTTTTCATACTATTAGGTTTCATAAAATTATAATTCTTAAATATATAAAATATCTATTAATTAATTTGTTTGTGTCAAATTAAAATATCGTTAATAAAACAAAAAGCAGACTTTTTAAGTC
>JABAZK010000187.1 GCA_018608485.1 Flavobacteriaceae bacterium
TTACTCTTTGTGCACAGTCATAATGTTCATCTCCTAAAATATCTGCTGTTAAAATCCTTGAAGTAGAATCTAACGGATCTACTGCTGGATAAATACCTAACTCTGCAATTTTACGAGATAATACCGTGGTTGCGTCTAAGTGAGCAAATGTAGTTGCTGGAGCTGGATCTGTTAAATCATCAGCTGGTACATATACCGCCTGAACAGATGTAATTGATCCTTTTTTTGTAGATGTAATACGTTCTTGCATAGCTCCCATTTCAGTAGCTAAAGTTGGTTGATACCCTACTGCAGATGGCATACGTCCTAAAAGGGCGGAAACTTCAGATCCTGCTTGAGTAAAACGGAAAATATTATCTACGAAAAATAATACATCTTTACCTTGTGCTTCTCCAGCACCATCACGGAAGTATTCAGCAATTGTTAAACCTGATAATGCAACTCTAGCACGAGCTCCAGGAGGTTCATTCATCTGTCCAAAAACAAAAGTTGCCTTAGAATCTTTCATTCCTGCTTTATCTACTTTTGATAAATCCCATCCACCTTCTTCCATAGAGTGCATAAAATCATCTCCATATTTGATAATCCCTGATTCTAACATCTCTCTTAATAAATCATTCCCTTCACGAGTTCTTTCTCCAACACCTGCAAAAACGGAAAGACCTCCATGTCCTTTGGCAATATTATTAATAAGTTCTTGAATCAATACTGTTTTACCAACACCAGCACCACCAAATAATCCAATTTTACCACCTTTTGAATATGGCTCAATTAAATCAATTACTTTAATACCCGTGAATAAAACTTCAGTAGAAGTAGATAAATCTTCAAATTTTGGTGCAGATCTGTGAATAGGTAAACCATCTTTACCTTCTTTGGCTAAATCTCCCAAACCATCAATAGCTTCTCCTGTTACATTAAACAATCTACCATAGATGTCTCCACCAATTGGCATTTGAATTGGATTACCCGTTGCAACAACTTCTTGTCCTCTTTGTAAACCATCTGTTGCATCCATAGAAATTGTACGAACAGTATCTTCTCCAATATGCTGTTGAACTTCTAAAACTAGGATAGAACCATCAGATTTTTTAATTTCTAATGAATCATAAATTTTTGGAAGTTCATTAGAATCTGTATTAAACTCAACATCAATTACTGGACCTATAATTTGAGATACTTTACCTGTTATTGTAGACATTATTCTTACTTTAAATTAATTTCTTAGAAAGAGAGAAAAAACACTCTTATTTTAGGCTGCAAAGGTAATTTATTTAGCTGAAGTTGAAAAGTTTTTTAATTATAATATTCTAAAAAAGAACTCAAAAAAAAAGCCTCATCTTACGATGAGGCTTTTATATATTTTGAGGATAAAAATTACTCGTTTGTAACTTTAATTTCTACTCTTCTATTGTTTGCTCTACCTGCTCTAGTTTTATTAGAATCGATAGGATTTGATTCTCCAAAACCTTTAGTTTCTAATCTAGCAGCATCTATACCGTTTTGAACTAAATAATCTTTAACAGCATTTGCTCTTTTAGTAGATAATTTATCATTTAAAGAAACACTACCTGTGCTGTCTGTATGACCTTCAATTAAAAAAGTAGCTTTAGAAAACTCTTTCATGATACCAACAATAGCATCTAATTTATCTGAAATTCCTGATTTGAAAGAAGATCTACTTGAGTTGAATAAAATAGTTTTTGCAAACTCTCCCACTTTCTTCTCAGCAGCTTCAGTAATTATTGGCTCTGGACATCCTCCATTTGAGGCAGGTCCTGCTTCTGAATTACAGTTATCATCTTTATCTAATACACCATCACCATCTGTATCTGGCCAAGGACATCCTCCGTTTGCTCTTGGGCCTGCAGCTGTAGCACACTTATCGTCTTTGTCAACAACACCGTCACCGTCTGTATCTGGGCAACCATTATTAGCTTTCGTTCCTTTAGCATTAGGACACATATCGTCTTTGTCTGCAATACCATCTGCATCTGCATCTGGACATCCGTTTAAAGTTGCTAAACCAGCAACACTTGGGCATGCATCTTCACCATCTATAATACCATCTCCGTCAGAATCTGGACATCCATTAAATTCTTTTAATCCTGCTACTTCTGGACATGAATCGTATTTATCATAGATTCCATCGCCATCAGTATCTGTACCACCAAATTTAATAACAACACCTAAAGAGTGTTGAAAATGAGTAGGAACTACATCTTTAAATTCTTGTTTTGAGCCTGATTGGTATACAAGACCAACCGTTTCTGATAACCAAACATTAAATCCAAAACCATAGTTTAAAACCCCTTCTCCGTCGCCATCTAGGGCAGTGTAACCACCTCCTACATATGCAAAAGGGCTAAAGTATTTTGTGGAATTACCAAAAATAGCAGCAACAAATGCATCTAAGTTATACTTAAGATTTAAATCTATAGATTTATGAAGTAAACTAGCGTCGTCCTTTTCAGACACGTGTGTGATTCTGTTAAGAGATCCTGCAAACTGGAGTGTAAAATCATCTTCTAAATACCTTTCTACGGTAATTCTAGAAATTGTTGGTAAAAAATTCCAGTCACTTGTACCTAAATGATCCTCTACTATAGAAGAAAAGTCATTTGATCCTCTGACGTCTACCGTGTTAAAACCTACACTAATTGCCCATGGATTGTTTGAATCTTGAGCACTTACGCTGTAAACAGTTACTAACGTAAATAAAGCTATAACAGCTAATTTTATATTTTTCATTTTTATTAAT
>JABAZK010000006.1 GCA_018608485.1 Flavobacteriaceae bacterium
TAAATTATGAAAATTTTTCAACCTCTTCTTCAATTAATTCCCAATCTGACATTAATATCTCTACTTGTGCTTTTTTAGCTTTGTAATTTTCAAAAAAATTAGGCTTGCTAGAAACCTCATCATAGTTTTCAGCTAGTTGAGTATCAATCTTTAAAATTTCAGATTCTAAATGACCAATCTGACTTTCAATTTTTGTTAATTTATTTTTTAATTTACGAAGTTTTTTGTCTTGTTCTTTAGATAACTCATTTTGTTTTTTCAAAACACTTTTATCAACTTTGAGAACAGTCCTTTTTTCAGCTTCACGAAGATTTTCCATTTTGTGTTGTTCAAGGAAGTAATCTATATCTCCTAAATACTCTTTTATCACTTTATCTTTAAAACCAAATACAGTTGTTGTTAATCCTTGTAAAAAATCTCTATCATGAGATACTAAAATTAAGGTTCCATTAAATTGTCTTAAGGCTTCCTTAAGAACGTTTTTGGAGGCTATATCTAAGTGATTTGTTGGCTCATCCATTATTAAAACATTAAATGGAGATAACAATAACTTACATAGTGCCAACCTATTTCTTTCTCCTCCAGAAAGTACTTTTGCTTTTTTATCTACTGCATCTCCACCGAATAAAAACGCCCCTAACATGTCTCTAACACGCATTCTGTTGCCATCGGTAGCAGCGTCTTCCATAATTTCTAAAACAGTTTTTTCAGGAGGCAGATGCTCTGATTGATTTTGAGCAAAATACCCAATTTCTACATTATGTCCCATTTTTAAATGGCCATCAAAAGGAATATCTCCAACCATCATTTTTGCCAAAGTAGATTTTCCTTGTCCATTTTGACCAACAAATGCTATTTTACTATTTCTCTCTATCAAAAGATCTACATTTTCTAGCACCTGTTTTTCTCCGTAACTTTTACTAATTTTTTCTGCCTCAACAACAATCTTTCCGGGTTCTTTTGAAATTGCAAAACGAACATTCATCGTAGCATTATCATCCTGATCAACTTCTATAAGCTCTACTTTGTCTAGTTGTTTCATTAATGATTGCGCCATAGAAGCTTTACTAGCTTTTGCTTTAAATTTATTAATTAACAACTGCTTTTGCTTGATTTCTTTTTCTTGATTTTTTTGTGCTTGTAACTGTTTTTCCTTGATTTCCCCTCTCAAAAGTAGAAACTGAGAATAGGGTTTTTTGTAATCATAAATTTGTCCTAAAGAAATTTCAATTGTTCTGTTAGTAACGTTATCTAAGAACATTTTATCATGAGATACTAATACAATTGCTCCTCCATAAGATTTTAAGAAGTTTTCTAACCATATAATAGATTCGATATCTAAATGATTTGTTGGTTCATCTAATAGAAGAATATCGTTATTTTGTAATAAAAGCTTAGCTAATTCTATTCGCATTCTCCATCCTCCCGAAAAAGTATCTGTTAGTTTATCAAAATCTTCTCTCTGAAAACCCAACCCTTGAAGTATTTTTTCGGTATCTCCTTGATAGTTATAACCTCCTAATAGTTCATATCGTTCCGTTAAATCCGTTAAATCTATTATTAATTGGCTGTATTCTTCACTTTCATAGTCAGTTCTTGTTGCTAACTGATTATTTATTGTTTCTAGTTTAAGTTCAATAGATTTAATTTCTTCAAATGCTTGATAAGCCTCCTCTAGTATTGTTCTTCCCTCAACAAAATCTATATCTTGACGAAGAAAACCAATTTGTATGTCTTTATCAAAAGCCATCGTTCCAGCACTACTTTCAATATCTTTAGATAAAACCTTTAACAAGGTAGATTTCCCGGCTCCATTTTTGCCTATCAATCCAATTCTGTCTCCTTTATTTAGTTTGAAAGTAATTCCTGAAAATAGGTCTGTTCCCATGAAAGAGACCGTTAAGTTGTGTACGTTAAGCATTAATCATATCATTTTTAACGTTGCAAAACTAACTAAAAAAAGAATACAATAGCATTTCAAAACTTTGATCTATTTTACAATCCTATTTTTTATTTTTATTTCTCTATCAGGAAACTATGGAGTTTAGCAAACGATAGTTTTAAGAGACTATTTTGAGTATTTTTACATTAATTTTAGATTTTAAATACTCAAAATGTTTAGAAAGGGAAATAAAATATATAGTATTTTAAGAGGTAAATGTCCTCGATGTCATCAAGGTGATTTTTTCAAATACCCTTTTTCTATTCATCCTATGAAGGTAAATAAACTACAAAAAAAATGTTCCTATTGTGATCTTAAATATATGATTGAGCCTGCATTTTATTTTGGCGCATTGTATGTGAGTTACGCCATCACCGTAGCTGTTTGTATCATAACTTTTATTATTTCAAAATTATTAATAGGACTTCCTATCTTAACATCTTTTGTTATTGTTTTTATAGCGTTAATTCTTTTTGTTCCAATTAACTTGAGACTTTCACGAATTCTTTGGATAAATATGTTTGTTAGCTATGAAGAATAAAATTAATTCTTTTCAAATCTTTTGATATTTATCTGTTGATCTAGTTTTTCCCCAAACTCTAAATGATCAAACAAATTTTCAGCTACTGTAGGAGCAATCATCACTCCACGGGTTCCCAAGCCATTTAAGACACTTAATTGCTTGTAAATGTGATGAACTCCTACCATAGGCCTTCTGTCTTTGACTGTAGGTCTTATACCTGCTGACTGTTCTTTAATTGTATAAGGTACAGAGATTACTTTTTTTAATTTTTCAACTAATTCCTCTTTTCCTTCAACAGAGGGTTTAGAAGTCTTATCATGATGGTTAAATGTAGCACCTACTTTATAATGATTGTTACCTAACGGCAAAACAAATAAAGTTGATTTCAGTAAAAAATCTATATTTAAATTGGGTGCATAGATTGTAATTATTTCACCTTTAGCCTCCTCCAATGGTAAATGATTAAAATAAGGGTTTTGTTTAATACCAAATCCTTCACAGAAAACTATTTTTCTTGCCTGAAGATTATTGTAAATAGCCAAATTACCCTCAAATAAAATATTATTATGATAAAACTTCTCAAAGCGAATCCAATGATTATTTTTAAGATATTGTCTGTAAGCCTCCACTAATTTTAATGTATCTATTCTTCCTCCCTCTTTTACATTGCCAAAATAATATTCACCTATAACACCTTCATAGACTTGTTTGTCTAATTTCGAGTCTAAAAATGGAGCTACAGTTGGTTTATCAAACGCAGCAAACCAATTGTTTTGATCTTCTATAGATTTGAATGCTTTCTTAATACAAAATTTTTGATCAAACTTTTGATCAAATTTTTTTTCCAACTTATCATAAAAAGGGAGAGCTACTGATAATTGTTCCTTAGCATTCCAAACTGGTGAAAATCGTTTTAAAATTACAGGGTTATAAACACCGCCAGCAACAAGAGAAGATGTTTGAGAATCATCCTCAAAAACAATGAAACTTTTTTTAGCTTGAATAAGTTTCTCTACAAAAACCAATCCTGCTAAACCTAACCCAACTATTATATAATCTACTTTCACAATTCAAAAATACTCTTTTACAATAAAAAAGCGCTTCGAATAACGAAACGCTTTTTTATATTTTTAAAATTATATGATATTAGTAATTCCACATGTCTATTTCTTTATCTCTAATAGATTCTTTAATTCTATCAGCTTCTAGAAGTTGAAACAACGCATTCCCTCTTATGTAATCTGCAATTTTTCTATTTCCATAAATATTTTCTTCTCGTACAATTACAGAATTAAATCTTCTAGCATTCAATAAATGGTCATATGAAATTGGTTGTGATACATTTTTGGGATTGAAGACTTTGGCTTTGTGTAATATTTCTCTAGTTTCTGGATAAAAAACCCAAAAGAGTTCATAAAGTTCGTCGTCTTCTATATCTGGTAGCCCAAGAGTTAATACATCTTTACCCATTGGAGCCAATGCTAGTAATCTATATTTTAATTCCCCTAATCGTTTATCAAAATACCACATTCCTTTCATCATATACCCTTCAATATCTTGCGTTTGAATTCTAAAAGTATCTGGATAATCTCCGTTTAAACGAATATTTACTAACTTTTCATTTATCTCAGAACCAGTTATTTTAGATGTAAAAAAAGAATCTGAATACACGTTTTTTATATCACCTTTTCTAATTCCTTTTAGTAAAGTATCAAATAATGAACGTCTGTCATTGGATATATTTGCTGTGTCAATTGGGTAATAGTATGGTAAATTTATTTTTTGATTTAAATCTACAAATTCCCATACAACTTTGGACCATAAAATATCTCTATCATCTATGTATCCATAAGATAACGGAGTGTCATTGTCTGCTGCAATTTTTTCTTTTGATTGCTTGCCAATTTGATCAACCTCAATTGCATTTAATAGGTTAGACTGGCTATTACTATAGCTAGTAACTAGCAATGCAACAAAGACTAAATAATAAACCTTCCAATTCATATTACTTTAATTTTATTCTAATTTGTAATCTGTATACTCACTGGTAACACCTTTTTAATACGTGTACCTTTTTCTTTTTCAATGGCTTTTATATCAAAAATAGTGATTAAATCACCTCTTCTAGCCTTTGCAAGAGTTTTCTTCGCTTTTGCACTTAGTCTAGTTCCAACACATTTCACCGCTAATTGACCTGGTACTTTAATAGTAAACCCTTGAACGACTAACTTTAAATCAAATACAAAGTCTGGTAATTCAGCTGCTATTGGAGTATTTCCTAAACTAGATTTTGGCATGGGCACCACACCAAAATCTCCTCTAACAGTTCCTGCGGCAGCAGGAATATCTTTAATCCTAAATATTTTAGGTGTTTTGATATTTTTTCCACTGCTTAGTTTTGCTGAAACATTGATGGTTACCTCTTTACCTGATCCTGGATTTAAAATATATTTCCCATTACCAGTTTTAGTTAATTTATTTCCTTTTCCAACTGTTGGTGTAATATCTTTATCACCTACTCCAGGAACTGATATGGATATTGGATTATCTAAACCTCTATAAACCACATTCATTTTATCAGCTGAAATTACAGCTTCACTAGGTTCTGCAATTACAGAATAAGAGCTCTCAAATGGTATATCTTGAGCCTCACCGTCTTGCATAAATGTGATAACACCTTTAAACTCTCGTTCTCCAACATTTCCTGCGGGCATGTCTAAAAGAACTTGGCCATTCTCTACGTTTTTAGTGATATCTCTTTTTCCTAATGTAACTTTACTCGGTACTAATTGATCATCATATCTACCTAGAACTACCTGTCCTTTAACTCGTTCTCCAGAAAAATAAGCTGTCTTCTCAAGTCTTACAATTCCTTTATAATTGTTAGTAGTTAATTTTGAATCTCCTTCTAGTTGGTTTCCTAACAGAGCGGACAAAATATCACTTTCTGTATTTTTTATATTCCCTTGAATTTGACTAAAATTTGTTAAAGATGCAACAACTGGAAACCCTTTATATCTGTATTCAATCCAATCAATTTTTTTACCGTCTTTATTCTTATAATCATCAGTATTAAATCTCTTATTAATTACCGATATTAATTTTGAGTCAGCAGATCCTAAAACAGCAACAACAGAGTCTCTATAACTATTTATTTTGTCTTTAAATTCTTTTCCTTTTTTTGATAATTTATCTCCTACAAAAAAATATTCATCCAGAACATCTGGCTTATCCATCGATTCGTAATCCTTTAAATCATCTATATCCTTAGTTATTTTTGCTTTTAATGTATCTAAGTATATATTTAAATCATTTGATAATGATTTAATTTGATCAGATTTGATTTTTAAAGGACCATATTTTTCCTTTTGATCCTGAGCCTTAATATTCAAGTTTGAATACGATTCATTGTTTTTGAAAGAAGTAGTTCTAATACTTTCTGTTAATTCTTCATTCATAAAGCCAAAAGCAGACAATACTTCCTTACTCATATTCATTGCTAACATTGCAATAAATACAAGATACATTAAGTTAATCATCTTTTGCCTTGCGGATAATTTTCCTCCTGCCATAAAAATTAGTTTTTTTAGTTATACAATTATTATACTAATTATTTACTGGACATCGCCGAAAGCATTCCACCGTAAACTCCGTTAAGAGAGGATAAATTACTAGCCAAAGATTCCATTTGTTCTTTTAAAAGCTCTGAATTTTCGATCATTGAATTATTTAATTCTGCCTGTTTATTAGAGTTCTCCATTTGTACTTGATACAAACCATTTAAAGACTCCATTTGAGTAGCTGCCAACTCCACTTGTTCATTATATTTTACAGTTGAAGAAATTGATTCTGAAGCAACACTTAAACCCTCCGCTGCGGTATGAAAACTCTTGATGCTGTTCCCAAGATTCGTCATAAGCTCTGTATCTACTTGAGCTTCCTGCAATAGATTATCTAATTTTTGAGATAACATCCCATTTACTCCTGCTCCTTCACCATCTGCATCACCTAGTTCTGGATATACCTTGGTCCAATCTAAATCTTCTTCAACTGCATCAAAAGCAGATATAAAAAATACAATTGCTTCTACTACCATACCAATTGTTAAGATTAAAGATCCGTATGGCCAGTGCTGTATTTTAAATAATGCTCCTACTATTACTATCGCGGCTCCGATACCATAAGCCATGTTGAAAATTTTCTTAGTTGATTTAGATTGTGCCATAATTAAATAATGATTTGATTAAGTTGGGTAATTAATTATTAGTGTTTATTGAGGGTCCTACTGTAGATTGAACAGTTCTAAAACCGATATAACTTCTTGCGGTGTCTGCGTATTCAAAATCTCTAGTACTTACCTCTAAATAGTAGGCAACGTCTTTCCAAGAACCACCTCTTATTATTTTTCTCTTGTTTTTTCTGTCTTCAACATTTGAGTTCATCGTAGAACCCATGTAATAGGAACTGCTATTAAAAGATGAGTTAGTCCATTCAGACACATTACCAGACATGTTATACAATCCATAATCGTTTGCGTTGAATGACTGAACTTCTACTGTGTAAAGTGCTCCATCTACTGCATAGTTTCCTCTAACGGGTTTAAAATTTGCTAAAAAACATCCTCTATCGCTAGTTGTATTTGGTCCACCCCAAGGGTACTTTGAGAACTCTAGACCTCCCCTTGCAGCATATTCCCATTCTGCTTCAGTAGGAAGTCTAAAACTAGGAATTTTTGCAAAGTTTTTTTTATCTCGCATTCTATCGTTTTTGTTTTTGGTTCTCCAATTACAAAATGCTTGTGCTTGATTCCAACTTACCCCCACAACTGGGTAATCTTGATAAGCTGGGTGGTAAAAATAATCTTGATGCATTGGGTCGTTGTAGGAATAATTAAAATCTTTAATCCAAACAGTCGTATCAGGATATACATATACAGATTCTTTCTCTAAAAAACTTTTTCTTTCGTTAGGCCTTTCAACTGCCGAATTTACATCATACCAAGTATAATTGTATTTAAGTTTTTTAGTATTGAAAGTTCTTACTCCATCTCTTGAATCTTCTTTTTTAGTATACAACGAATCCATGACCTCTGCATAGTATACGTCTGGGTATTCACTTGTATCCCAAATAATATCTTCATTTTTATTAAGTGGTTTTGTATAAAGGGAATCTAGTTCATAATAATTCTCAAACATATATTTTTGGTAAGCACTTTGACCTGTTGTATCTGATACTGCATAAGCATAATCATATATTCCTCCAGATATTGGTTCACCATTAGCGTTTGTTAGACTCCCTCCAGAAGCAAAGTCTGCCATAAGTGCAAGTTCTGTTCTAACAATAGAATCTTTAACCCATTCTACAAATTGTTTGTACTCTGAATTTGATATCTCTGTTTCATCCATGTAGAACTTACTAAGACTTACAGTTCTGGGTGGAGCACTCATTGTTCCGGTAATGTCTTCGTCTTGTTTACCCATTGTAAATGAACCTGCTGGAATGGATACCATTCCAAAAGGTTTTTCACTAAACCATTTGTTTTTTATTTTTACCCCAACTAACTCACCACGATCATTTGAACCGCATCCATACATGATGGTTATCGAAAAAATATACAATATTGCTTTCCTCATATTTTTTATAATATCTCCTAAAAAAGGACGTAAACCTAAAGATTTTTTTTTAAAAACACAATGTAATATTTGTATTTTAACCTAAACTTATGATAGTCTAATGTTTAAAGCATTTTTCTTTGAGCTTTAAACCACCTATTTGGTATTAGTTGTTTTGTTGTTTCTAAATAATCCTCGTATGTACATGGTATTAACGCATGCCTTTTGTATTTATTATCTTTAATTAAATTAATCTCCATCCACCATCTCCCTGATTTATTGCTCTTGTAAAAATTTATGGGATCATCGTTTTCTAATAAAACAGTAAATTTTTGATAGTCTTCTTTGGTACAATATGGGTAATCTTTAGCCCTATAATTAACACCTTCTATGAAATACCAAATCATTTGAGCAATTAAATGAGCTGTTTGGTAATTAGAGTCGTGTTTAGAATTGTATTCATATATCCCAAATGATGATACTTTATCACTTATACCGGCATATCTAGATATTGCACAAATTTCTTCCCCATAAAAACCATTGGGAGATAAATTGTTATTAGCTGGGGCATCACTCTGTCTAACTGCTCCAATATCTATACTTACAATATCTGCATCTCTAAAAACAGGCTCAACTATCTCTAGATTTTTTGCTTCTCCTAATCGATATGCATCAAAATTTAAGCCTTGAATTAAATTAATTTCATCTTGAGAATTAAAATATGTTTGGTATCCAATGTTACTGTAGTTAAACAGATTGCTTGGAACTTCCATAATTATTTTACTGAGATATGACTTTGAAGATAGTTCGTCATCTATATTTCCTAGATCAAACATATTATCTACAGTGACTAAATTTACAGTTTGCTCTAGTTTATCGTAGGCTTTGTAGTTAGAGAATGTAGCATCTTGACCTCCACCTATTATTATGGGTAAAATATTCATTTCCAGCAGGCTAGTTAATACCTCTTTAATTGCAAAGTGAGAATCTGAAGTTAACTCTCCTTTTTTTATGTTGCCAATGTCTGCAATAGTAGTATTCCAATTACCTGGATATAATTGGTATAGGTGTCTTCTGATATGATGGAGATCTTTACCACTTCCCAAATTATTTTCAGTATTTCTATCCTCCTCAATACCAAACAATGCGATATTAACTCCTTCTAAGTCCGGAAAACCATCTGTTTGAGTATGTATTCGCATATTTGCACCGAGAGAGGTTGAAGGCAACAAAATTGAATGTGCTACAACAGAATCTTTTACAGGAGTTAAAAAATCAACGTTCATTTATTCCTAAAAATATAGATGTAATATAATGATTATTTCTTTTTTGTTGCTTTTTTCTTAGGAGAGGATTTTTTTGTTACCTTTCTTTTAGGGGTCTTTGCCTCTATCATCTTGACAGCCTCTTCTTTTGTGATTTTATCAATATTTGTAGTTTTAGGGAGTTCTATCTTAATTTTTCCTTTTAAGATATGAAATCTTCCCCATCGAGCTTTTTCTACACGGATTCCAATATCTTTCCAATCATGGATTAATTTATCTTTTTCTTTTTGAATCTTTTCTTCTATCAACTCATTCATGTCTAATGAAGTAAGATTTTCAAAATCATACCTTTTGTTTACATTAATAAACATCGAATTCCACTTGAGAAATGGTCCAAATCTCCCCACACCTTTTTGTATTGGAAGTTCTTGGTAGAAACCAACAGGAGCATCTGCCTTCCGCTTAGCTTCAATTAAAACCTGAGCTCTCTCTAAATCTACAGACATAGGATCCTCTCCTTTATCTAATGAAACAAACATACCATCAAAACGTATGTAAGGTCCAAATCTTCCGTTAGCAACAATCACTTCGTTATTTTCAAATGTTCCAATTGTTTTAGGAAGTAAAAATAATTCTAGCGCCTCCTCTAAGGAAATAGTTCCCAGATTTTGATCTTTATTTAAACTAGCAAACTGTTTAGTTTCATCATCAGGTGCTCCAATTTGAGCAATAGGTCCAAATTTTCCTAATCGAACCAAAACAGTCTTTCCAGACTCAGGATGATTTCCTAAAATACGCTCTCCGCTTTCCCTTTCTGCATTCTCTTTAACGTCCTCAACATTGTCATGAAATTTCGAATAAAACCCTTTTATCATTTTAGTCCAATTTTCATCTCCCTCAGAAATATCATCAAAAGAAGACTCTACTTTAGCTGTGAAACCAAAATCTAAAATATTAGAAAAATTAGCTACTAAAAAATCATTAACAATGTTCCCAATGTCTGTGGGTATCAATTTATTTTTATCTGAGCCTGTTTTCTCAACTAAATTTTGAGTTTTTACAGCTCCATTCATTAAAATTAACTGTTCATATGGCCTTTCAATCCCTTCGTTTTGACCTTTTTCTACGTATCCTCTTCTTTGTACTGTAGAAATTGTTGGAGCATAGGTAGATGGCCTACCAATTCCTAATTCTTCTAATTGTTTAACTAGCGAAGCTTCTGTAAACCTGTATGGTGGACTCGTAAATCTTTGAGTTGCATTAATAAAATTATAATCTATTTGCTCTCCTTTGGTTAAGTTAGGAAGCATCCCTGCTTTTTCTTCATCTTCATTATCATTTCCTTCTAAGTAAACTTTTAAAAATCCATCAAATTTTATCATCTCACCATTTGCTGTAAAGATTTTTTCATTTTTTGAATTCTGTATTTTAACATTGGTTCGCTCTAATTCTGCATCACTCATTTGAGAAGCAATCGTTCTTTTCCAAATCAAATCATATAACCTATTTTGGTCATATTCTTTGTCTATGGAGTGAATTTTCATATTAGTTGGTCTAATAGCTTCATGAGCCTCCTGTGCGCCTTTTGATTTAGACTTAAAAACTCGTTGTTTACTATACTCATTACCATAAAAATCTGATATTTCCTTTTCAGCATCATTTCTAGCATCAACAGATAAATTTACACTATCAGTTCTCATGTATGTAATTAATCCTGCCTCATAAAGTCGCTGAGCAACTTGCATTGTTTTACCAACAGGATACCCAAGTTTTCTTGAAGCTTCTTGTTGAAGAGTTGATGTAGTAAAGGGTGCTGCAGGTGATTTTTTAGCTGGTTTTTTTGACAATTCTGAAATTGAAAAAATTGTGTCAGAGCAAGATTTCAAGAAATCCTCTGCGTCATTTTTTGAGTTAAAGTTTTTAGGTATTGTAGCCTTAAAAGATTTTCCTTGAGAATTAGAAAATTGCGCAACCACTTTGTAGTGTGTATCTGCTTTAAAATTTTGAATACTTCTTTCTTTTTCTACAATTAATCTAACTGCAACTGATTGTACTCTACCAGCTGAAAGGCCTCCTTTAACTTTTCTCCAAAGAACAGGAGATAACTCATAGCCCACTAATCTATCTAATACCCTTCGAGCTTGCTGAGCATTAACCATGTCATAATCAATATCCCTTGGATTTTCAACAGCTTTTAAAATTGCTTTTTTAGTTATTTCGTGAAATACAATACGTTTGGTGTTACTATCTTCGAGATTTAATTGTTCTTTTAAGTGCCATGCAATAGCTTCTCCCTCTCTATCTTCATCACTTGCCAACCACACCATATCAGCTTTTTTTGCAAGTGACTTTAATTTTTTTACTACAGGTTTTTTATCTTCTGATATAATATATTTTGGTCTGAAATCTCCATTTACATCTATACCTAATTCTTTAGATGGTAAATCTGCAATGTGGCCATAACTTGATTCAACTTGAAAATCTTTTCCTAAAAATTTTTCAATAGTTTTTGCCTTTGCTGGTGATTCTACAATTACTAAATTTTTTGCCATATACAATGTTTATTTCACAAAAATCAGGATCCTTGAGAACAAGATTTTGGTTTGCAAAAGTAGAAAGTTTTTTTTTATATATAACCAATTGTGTAAAATCTACACCATTTTAACAGGACTTTAGCTTAAATTTTTCTGCCAATATGTCATATTTTTTCTAATTTGGTTGTATCTTTGTATCATAATTTGAAGATGAAAAATACAGTAAAAATAATAGACGAAAAAATTCAAGGTAAGGCACTTGTAACGGAGAAAAAAACTGAAAACTCAAAAAAACTTTTCATTGAAAGTTACGGGTGTCAAATGAATATGAATGATAGCGAAATAGTTGCTTCAATTCTAGATAAAGAAGGATATAACACAACACAAATACTAGAAGAAGCGGATTTAGTTCTAGTCAATACATGTTCAATTAGAGAAAAAGCAGAGACAACTGTAAGAAGACGTTTACAAAAATATAATGCAGTTAAAAAAGTAAATCCTACCATGAAGGTAGGTGTGCTAGGCTGCATGGCAGAACGTCTCAAAGAAAAATTTTTAGAGGAAGAGAAAATTGTAGATTTAGTTGTTGGACCAGATGCCTATAGAGATATTCCAAATCTTCTTTCAGAAGTTAATGAGGGAAGAGATGCTATCAATGTAATATTGTCGAAAGATGAAACTTATGGAGATGTTTCTCCCGTGAGATTAAATTCAAATGGGGTTTCAGCTTTTGTGTCTATTACAAGAGGTTGTGATAACATGTGTACTTTTTGTGTTGTTCCTTTTACAAGAGGAAGAGAAAGAAGTCGCGATCCTAAAAGTATTATTGAAGAAATTCAAGAAATGGTTCATAAGAATTTTAAAGAAATTACACTTCTTGGACAAAATGTAGACAGCTTCTTGTGGTTTGGTGGTGGATTAAAAAAAGATTTCAAAAAGGCATCTGAAATTGCTCAAGCATCATCAGTTGATTTTGCCCAATTATTGGATATGTGTGCTTCCAAATTTCCAAAAACAAGATTTCGCTTTTCAACATCTAACCCACAAGATATGAGCTTAGATGTTATTCATGTAATGGCAAAACACAAAAACATATGTAAATACATTCACTTACCTGTTCAAAGCGGAAGCAATAAAATGCTAAAAGCAATGAATAGACAGCACACCAATGAAGAATACAAAAAGTTAGTGGATACAATTTTTGATATTATCCCTGAAATGGCTCTGTCTCAAGATATGATTGTAGGTTTTTGTGGAGAAACCGAAGAAGATCATAAAGATACTCTTGAACTAATGAAGTATGTGAAATATGATTTTGGTTTCATGTTTGCATATTCTGAAAGGCCAGGAACTTTGGCTGCAAAAAAAATGCCTGACGATGTACCTTTTGATGTTAAAAAAAGACGCTTACAAGAAATTATTGATTTACAACAAGAACACAGTCTTTACAGAACAAAACAACATCTTGGAAAAACTGAGGAAGTTCTTATAGAGGGTACATCTAAAAAAGATCCTCAGCAATGGAAGGGAAGAAATACACAGAATACTGTAATTGTTTTTCCAAAAGAAAACTATCAATTAGGTGAATTTGTAAATGTGAAAGTTGAAAGCTGTACATCAGCTACACTTAAGGGTATTGCTGTTGGTTATTCCGATAATAATTAAGATATTAATAAAATGGACAATATACAGACTGTAAAGCAACGATTTGGCATCATAGGTAATGATATTCAACTTACTAGAGCCCTCGAGAAAGCTGTAAGAGTATCTCCTACGGACATCTCTGTATTAGTAACAGGTGAGAGTGGAGTTGGAAAAGAAAGTATTCCAAAAATCATCCACCAACTATCTCATAGAAAACATGCTAAATATATAGCTGTTAATTGTGGAGCAATTCCAGAAGGAACCATAGATAGTGAGTTGTTTGGACATGAAAAAGGAGCCTTTACAGGAGCCTCATCTACTCGTAAAGGATATTTTGAAGTAGCAGATGGCGGAACAATTTTTTTAGATGAAGTTGGTGAACTTCCCCTAACCACACAGGTTCGATTATTGCGAGTTTTAGAAAATGGAGAATTTATTAAAGTTGGATCGTCTCAAGTTCAAAAAACAAATGTTAGAATTGTAGCTGCTACCAACTTAAACATGCAATTAGCTATTGAAAAAGAAAAATTTAGAGAAGATTTATATTACAGACTCAGTACAATTGAAATTAACCTTCCACCTTTAAGAGAGCGAAAAGAAGATATTCATTTGTTGTTTAGAAAATTTGCATCAGATTTTGCGCAAAAATACCGAATGCCAACAATTAGGCTAGACGATAATGCAACAAACCTTCTCTTAAATTATCGTTTTCCAGGTAATATTAGACAATTACGGAATATTGCAGAGCAAATATCTGTGGTAGAAGAAACAAGACTTGTAACTGCCGAAAAGATTACCCAATACTTACCAAATAATAAAGGAAATCTTCCCGCTTTAGTCGGAGCTTCATCAAAAAGTGATTTTTCAACAGAAAGAGATATAATGTATAAAGTTCTTTTTGACATGAGAAATGATATCAATGATTTAAAAAAATTAACTCTTGATTTGATGCAAAGTGGAAACACAGAGAAAGTTCAAGAGGAAAATCATCAGCTAATTGAAAAAATATATCAAGAGAAAAAATCAGAACATTACCCTGTAGAAGTTGTTAATCTTCCGCAGCATCATGATTCTAAAAATAATTATGATTTTGTTGAAGACATTGAGGAAAGTGAAAACCTTTCACTTCAGGAGAAAGAAATTGAGATGATCAAACGTTCACTGGAAAAAAATAAAAATAAAAGAAAATTAGCGGCAAAAGAGTTAGGCATCTCCGAAAGAACTTTGTACAGAAAAATCAAACAATACGATTTGTAATTAAATTGTACATTTGATCATACGTATGAAAAAAACAATTAACATCTTATCTTTTCTTATAATTACCTCAATATTTTTAAGCTGTGGTATTTATAAATTTAATGGTGGATCTACCGGAGACGCAAAAACTATTCAAGTAGATTTTTTTCCAAACCAAGCAGCGCTAATTGAACCTCAACTTAGTCAGCGTTTTACGCAAGACATGCAAGATTTATTCTTAAGACAAACTAACTTAAATTTAACAGCCACTGGAGGAGATTTGCGTTTTGAAGGAGAAATTACAGGATACCGTGTAAATCCTATGAGTGCAACATCTCAGCAAACAGCAGCCCAAAATAGATTAACAATTACTGTTAATGTCCGCTTTTATAATCGTTTAAAAGAAGAAGATGATTTTGAAAAGCAGTTTTCATTTTATTCAGATTTTGACGCAAACGCTCAATTAACTGGAGGAGTTTTAGATGCTGCTCTTGAAGAAATTTTAGAGCGTATTATTCAGGATATTTTTAATGCTTCTTTAGGAAACTGGTAATGAACACAGAAGTCTTCACAAATATAATCTTACATCCGGAAATTTTGAAAGACTTTCAGGTTGCGGAATTAAAAAATATCACAAAAAAATACCCTTATTTCCAGTCTGCAAGAGCTCTCTATCTCAAAGGGTTAAAAAACAATGATAGCTTCAGATACAATAATGAATTGAAAATAACTGCTGCATTTACAACAGACAGATCAGTATTATTTGATTTTATAACTTCGATACATTTTGAGAAAAAATCTGACATTCATAAACAGATAAAAGAGAAAATAGCCAAAAATAAAACAGCTAATTATCATGAAATTAAGTTAGTTGAAGAGAAAATAATTGATATAGGTTCACCTATAAAATTCGATAAAAATGAAACTCATTCTTTTAATGAATGGTTACAATTATCTACACATAAACCTATAATTAGAGGAAAAGTTGAAAAGGTTAAAACAAAAAAAGACAATACAGATTTTTTAATTAACCGTTTTATAGAAAATAATCCTAAGATTAGCTCATTAAAAAAAGATGAGACAATAGAGGTAGTTATTCCTAAAAATAAAGCAGATAAATCGTTAATGACAGAGACTTTAGCGAAAGTCTACTTAGAACAAAAAAAGTTCTCTAAAGCCATAAAAGCTTATGAAATTTTAAGTTTGAAATATCCAGAAAAAAGTGGTTTCTTTGCAGACCAAATTAAAGGAATAAAAAAATTAACAAAACAATAAATCATGAGTTATAATTTATTTTTAGCAGTTATTTTATTAATAGCTGTTATATTGATTTTAATAGTAATGGTTCAAAATCCAAAAGGTGGAGGTTTATCTTCTTCATTTGGAGGAGGAGGAGCTCAATCTATGGGTGGTGTTCAAAACACAAACAATTTTTTAGATAGAACTACCTGGACATTAGCTATTGCCATGTTCGCATTAATTTTATTATCAAACTTTTCAATAGAAAGAGATAATACTTCAAATATTAAGCTAGACAATACACTTGAAGATGTAAGATCAACTCCTAAGTCTTCAAACAATACATTACCAATTACAAATGATTCGCTTTAACAAACAAAAAGCATGAATTGTAATTAAAAAATGCCAACGAAATGACACGTTGGCATTTTTTTTTCGAAAAATTTCGATTTCAAATCAGTAACTTGAAAAAATGTCAGTTGATTATAAATGGCATAATTTCTGAATATTTATATTTTAAATAAAAATAATATACTAATGGGAATAAAAATTCAACCTCTAGCAGACAGAGTTCTTGTAGAACCAGCTGCAGCAGAAACCACAACAGCTTCAGGGATTATCATTCCAGATAATGCTAAGGAAAAACCTCAAAAAGGAACTATTGTAGCTGTTGGGAATGGCAAAAAAGATGAACCATTAACTGTAAAAGTAGGAGACACTGTTTTGTATGGTAAATACGGAGGTACAGAACTAAAACTTGAAGGAAAAGATTATTTAATGATGCGCGAAAGCGACATTTTAGCAATTGTTTAAACTTTACAAAAACGAATAAAAATGGCAAAAGACATAAAATTTGATAGTGATGCTAGAGATGGCCTTAAAAGAGGTGTAGATGCTCTTGCAAATGCAGTGAAAGTAACTTTAGGTCCAAAAGGACGAAATGTGATTATTTCCAAATCATTTGGATCTCCAACAGTTACTAAAGACGGTGTATCTGTAGCTAAAGAAGTAGAATTAGAAGATGAACTCGAAAACATGGGTGCTCAGATGGTTAAAGAGGTAGCTTCAAAAACAAATGATTTAGCTGGTGATGGAACTACTACAGCTACTGTTCTAGCTCAATCAATTGTTAAAGAAGGTATTAAAAACGTAGCCGCAGGAGCCAACCCTATGGATTTAAAAAGAGGGATTGATAAGGCTGTTCAGGCGATCATAATTGATTTAGAAAAACAGGCGCAGAAAGTTGGAAACTCCTCAGAAAAAATAAAGCAGGTTGCAGCTATTTCAGCCAACAATGACAATACCATTGGAGACCTTATAGCAACAGCATTTGAAAAAGTTGGTAAAGAAGGAGTTATTACCGTTGAAGAAGCCAAAGGAATGGAAACTTACGTAGACGTTGTAGAAGGTATGCAGTTTGACCGAGGATATTTATCTCCTTATTTTGTTACTGATGCAGATAAAATGATTGCTGATCTTGAAAACCCATACATTTTATTGTTTGATAAAAAGATTTCTAATTTAAATGAAATTCTACCAATATTAGAACCGGTGGCTCAATCAAGTAGACCCTTACTAATTATTGCCGAAGATGTTGATGGACAAGCCTTAGCTACTCTAGTTGTAAACAAGTTAAGAGGTGGTTTAAAAATTGCTGCTGTGAAAGCTCCTGGATTTGGAGATAGAAGAAAAGCAATGTTAGAAGATATTGCAATTTTAACTGGTGGTACTGTAATTTCAGAAGAAAGAGGGTTCTCTTTAGAAAATGCGACATTAGATCTATTAGGTACTGCTGAAACTATTACCATAGATAAAGACAACTCTACAATTGTAAATGGAAATGGAGATACTGAAGCCATAAAAGCTAGAGTTAACCAAATAAAAGCACAAATAGAAACTACAACCTCTGATTATGACAAAGAAAAACTTCAAGAACGTTTAGCTAAATTAGCCGGAGGAGTTGCTGTTTTATATGTAGGAGCAGCCTCAGAAGTTGAAATGAAAGAAAAGAAAGACAGAGTAGACGATGCACTTCATGCTACAAGAGCAGCAGTTGAAGAAGGTATTGTTGCTGGCGGAGGTGTTGCTTTAGTAAGAACTAAAAAAACACTTGAAAAAATAGCGACAGAAAATTTGGATGAAACAACTGGAATTCAAATTGTAAATAAAGCGATTGAATCTCCTTTGAGAACCATTGTTGAAAACGCAGGTGGTGAAGGATCTGTTGTCATAAATAAAGTCTTAGAAGGAAACAAAAATTTTGGTTATGATGCAAAGTCAGAAACATATGTAGATATGTTAGAGGCTGGTATTATAGACCCTAAGAAAGTAACGCGTGTTGCATTAGAAAATGCAGCTTCAGTTGCAGGCATGATTTTAACTACAGAATGTGCTTTAATAGACATTAAAGAAGATGCTCCTGCTGGTGCCGGAATGCCACCAATGGGTGGAGGAATGCCAGGAATGATGTAAGATTACATTGTTAAATAAATAATAAATCCCAATCCTACAGGTTGGGATTTATTGTTTTATTTTTTAAAAAAACTTTATAATTTGAGTAAAAATAAGCTACTCTATCATAATCTTCTGTACAATCTTTATTCGTAAAAATACTTACTAGTTCTGAATTAAAAACAAAAGGTATTTTAAGAATAGACTTCTAATTTTCAGCTTTTTCATGACTATCTACAACTTTTTCATCTCTGTATTTACAACATGCGGGGTTACTATTGTAGGCATGGTCTTTAGCTTTAAAACCCTTAGTATCATGTCCGACAGCAGCAATATTTTGTTGAATAATTTTTGCGTCTGTTTTATTTTCGTCTATTATAAGAGAAAGCTGATGAGTTTTAAGGTCCCATGATGCAAACTTCACGCCTTTAGAGTTTAATGCAGCTTTTTCAATACGTTTTTTACACATCATACAAACTCCATCAACTTCAATAGCGACTTTAGAGT
>JABAZK010000119.1 GCA_018608485.1 Flavobacteriaceae bacterium
AGATTACAATTACAGGTTTATAGTTGTAATATTGATGATTGGGAAATTTTAGAAATGAAAATTGAGAAAATATTATTAAATTTATAAATATGATATGACAATAATCTTAAACTTTAAAAATGAGTATTATAAATACATTTAAAAACTTTTCGTTTAGTGGTTTTCTTTTTTTTTCTTATTTAACATATGATTCAATTAAGAATAGTGATCCAATTGAAAATACTATATTTTTTTCCCTTTTTTCTTTAGTTTTTATATGTATTACTTTTTTTGTTTATAATTACATTAAAACAAATTTGAAATCAATTATTTTTAAAAATGTAATACTTTGGATTTTTGTTGCTATTGCTTCTAATATTTAATAATATTTTTATTTTAAATAAAGTCAATAGAATAAATATAATTAATTGAGAACTATGGAGTTATTAGGTTTATTAGCATTTTGTTTAATATTAGGATTAATAATTAGAAAAAGAGGTGATAACACAATGGACACTCTATCTAAGGGTTGTGGTTGTTTTAGTATTCTTTTTATAATTTTTATAGGGTTAATTATTTGGAGTTTGATAAGATCTGACTATTAATTTAATTAATAAAACAAAAAAAAATTAATAAGTGGTGTATTTCCAAATTTAGTTTTAATTCAGTAAACCTAAGATAAAATTCTTTTTTACATGTCGTTTAAACTCTTAAAAAAAGCAAGATCAAACTCAAAAAACTCTTCTGGATATTTAAAATATGCCATTGGTGAAATTATATTAGTAGCTCTAGGAATATTGATTGCTTTACAAGTAAATAATATGAATCAATCTCGATTAGAGAAAAAAGCACTAAAAAATTATTTTGAGAAAATAAAATCAAATGTTCAATTAGATATGATAGAATCTGAAAAACTTTTGAAATTTAGAACTGATCATGCCCATGCTTGCAACGAAGTTTCTAAAATGCTGATTGAAAATGATTTTTCAAATCAATTGAAAATACAGCAATCTATTTTTGATATGATTATAGAAAAACAATTAAATTATAATAGATCAGCCTTTGAATCTCTTAAAAGTTCTGGTTTTTTAAGACATCTCCATAAAAAAAGTCTTGAAAAATTATTGTACAGTTATTATGATCAAGTAAATGAAATAGAAATGTTTGAAATTGATCAGAGAAATTGGGCCAATGCTCTTGAATTGGAACTGGATAAAAATGGTTTTATATATGAATGGACACGTATAGGGGAGAAAGTTCATAAAAATTTATTTACTCAAATATCTTGGTACACTAAATCATTAAAATCTCACGATGGGCATAAAATCATAATGAGATTACTCTTTAGGGGAGGGTCAAATACTTCACTTCTTACTGGGCTTTATGAAAACCACATTCAAAGTTCTAAAAAGTTATTAAAAGAACTGGATCTTTATTTAAAAGAACTATAAATTAATTGTTATTTACAATTAATTTATTATTTTAGTTACTTCTAAATTTTTAGAAAAACTATTTATTAACTAATCCATTTTTAATTACATTAAAATTATGAAAAAATTACTTTTAGGAGTTGCATTACTTGCATCTCTATCAATGACAGCTCAGTATTATTCAATAACTTATGTATCAGTAGCTTCTGATGATGTTGAAGAATTTGAACGAAAGGAAACAACGTATTGGTCTAAAGTAAAGAAGGCTGCTATTGATAGAGGAGAACAAAACCTCTGGTTATTGATGCGTAAAGTAGGTACAGCGGGCAATAATGATGTTAATTATGCCTTTGTTAACGGCTATCCATCCATTGAAGCTATGACAAGTACTTCATGGAATGCAGAATCTTTAGGGTTTGATGTACAAGATGCGATGTCTCCATATACTGTTTATGAAATTCACAATTATAAAGTATTAGATCAGATTCCTGGTGAGGGAGGAAAATATTCTGTTTGGAATTATGCTCGTCCAAAAAATATGAAAGGTTTTGTTAGTGAAAATCAAGACTTATGGAAGCCAATGATGGAAAAAACAATTAAAGAAGATAAAACTGGATTAACAAATTGGGGTATTGGAGCTAAAATTTATCCAATGGGGCAAGATGAAAGCACAGTAATGACATGGGACGGTTACAAAACTCTTGTTGATGCTATGAAAGCTTTAGATGTGTCAGATTTTACACCGCCATCAAAATCAAAAATGTCTGAATATGATCCAGAAGGTTTTAGACTTCGCGTAATATGGGAACAAGTAATGGTGGTTCAACAATAAAAAACTTAAAAATGAAAAAAATATTAGTATTAACCTTAATGGCAATTGTTTCTATTTCTTGTAATAATAGTAATGAATCAGGAACACAAAGCTCGCCTAATCCAATTGGAGTTGAAATTCCTAATGACAGTACAAGAATATCTCTTTACGGAGGGGATATGAACACCACAAAACTTTGGGAAACCTATATTAAAGCACACAATGAAAAAGACCTAAAGACAATTGAAAACATAAATGATGATGCTTTTAAAGGATATCCGCCAAATGGAGATGTAATTGATGGATCTAAAGCTCATATTGGATTTTTAAAGGATTGGTTTACCAATAGTAGTCCTAAGTGGAGAACTAAATATATGATTGCAAATGAATTTACCGATAATAAAGGTGTGTTAAATCAATGGGTAACTTCTGGACAGGATTTAACTGATATGGTGGATGGTGAAGAGGTAACCGTTCATCATGTTCATGATGCTCTATTTGTAAATGGAAAAATAAAGATGATTTATGTGTATGAAAGAGCAAAAGCTAATGAGTAAACATCAACCTTATTTTTAAAACTTATAACCTCATCTATAGATGAGGTTATTTTTTTAGAATTATATCTACTTTTCAATATAAAAAATATATCTTCAAACCCTATTTATCACTAATTACAACTTATCACCTATGATGTTATTCTTATCATTTTTTGGATTTACAGCTTTAGTGGCTATCATTTCCTACTTAAAAACTAGAAATATTAAGGAAACTTCTTCAGATGGATACTTTCTTGGAGGAAGAAGCTTAACTGCAGGAGTAATAGCGGGATCCCTTTTACTTACAAATCTATCAACTGAGCAAATAGTTGGTTTAAACGGATCTGCATACCAAAGTGGATTATCTGTGATGGTATGGGAAACTCTAGCCGCTATTGCAATGGTGGTAACAGCACTTTTTTTATTGCCAAGATATTTAAAAGGTGGATTAACAACTGTTCCTGGATTTTTAGCAAAACGTTTTGATGTTACAACAAAGACATTAACCTCTATTTTATTTCTATCTGGTTATGTAGTGGTATTGCTTCCTGTGATTTTATATTCTGGGTCATTAGCAATTAGCGGTATGTTTGACATCCCCCAATTACTAGGAGTAACGCATACCCAATCTATTTGGATTTGTGTATGGGGTATAGGAATTATTGGATCTATATATGCCGTATTTGGTGGTTTAAAAGCTGTTGCAGTATCAGATTCTATCAATGCAATTGGATTGTTAATTGGTGGCCTCTTAATTCCAGTTTTTGGGTTATTAATGATTGGTGATGGGAGTCTTTTAGAGGGGCTTTCTGTTTTAACAACAGAAAATCCGGAGAAGTTTAAATCTATGGGTGGCCCTACTGATCCTGTGCCATTTTATACCATATTTACAGGAATGATGTTGGTGCAATTATTTTATTGGGGGACCAACCAACAAATTATTCAAAGAGCTTTGGGGGCTAAAGACTTAAAGGAAGGACAAAAAGGATTATTACTAGCATCATTTATAAAAATACTAGGACCTATTATTGTAGTATTACCTGGTATAATTGCATTTCATCTATTTCAAGGAAATCTAGAAAGTGCAGATTCTGCCTATCCTATGTTAGTTAAAAAAGTACTTCCTACGGCTTGGGTAGGTTTCTTTGCTGCAGTATTATTTGGAGCTATTTTAAGTTCTTTTAATAGTGTATTAAACAGCTCTGTTACCTTATTTGGAATTGATGTTTATAAACAACACATCAATAAGGAGGCAGATGAGAAAACAATTGTAAAATATGGAAAAATCTTTGGTATTGTTTTAGCAATTGCTGCTATGTTTATTGCTCCGCTTATTGCTAATGCTGGAAGTTTATTTGACTATCTCCAAGAGATTAACGGAATTTACAGTATTCCTATTTTAACCATTATTGTAGTAGGTTATTTAACTAAACGTGTACCTGCTATTGCTGCTAAAATTGGACTAGCTTCTGGTTGTTTATTATACATTGCTAGTCAATTTTTTATGCAACCTTACTTTGTGTCCAATGCATTGAAATTAGCAAAAGGTAATGGTGTCACAGACGAGGCTGCTCTAGCATTAATTGAAGCACAGGCCTATCCTCACTTTTTAGATGTAATGGCTTTGTTGTTTATTCTGAATGTAGGGATCATGTTACTCATTGGTAAACTATACCCTAGAAAAGAGGAATTTGTTCAAGAGCATACAAAACAAGTAGATATTACTCCATGGAAGTACACAACACAAGCAGGAATAGCAATTTGTGTTATAGTAATTGGTATCTACATTTACTTTGCTTAATAAATTTTTAAAGAAATCTGTTTTTGCATAGATCTTTTAAAAGAAAAAATCCAAGGAAATAGATTTGGCTCATTGAATGCATTATTCCAACTTTCATGATAGACTCCTTTGTAAGAGGTAAATTTAATAGCCTTATTAAATCGTTTCATTTTACGATACATTCGTTTGGAAAAACGATATGAAACTACGTTATCTTTATCTCCATGAAAAATCCAAAAAGGAGTTTTACTTAAAGTTTTTGACCACGTAGGGTTTCCTCCTCCGCAAATTGCAAATGCAGCTGCAAAATAATCTGGCATTCTAGTTACCAGTTCAAAAGTACCCATACCTCCCATAGAGAGGCCTCCTAGATATCGTTTTGAAGGATCTATTGCATAGAATTTTTCCAAATCATATAAAAATAATTCTAATAATTCTTGTGTACGAAATGTCTTTAATGTTTTTTTAAACTTGAATCTCTTTTCTAGTTTTTTGGAAGAACTTTTATGAACACTAGCCCAATATGAATTCTTTGGACATTGAGGAAAAACTACAATAGTAGGATAATTTTTTCTGAAAATCTCTGATGTATATAAATTGCTTCCATGAATCAATTGTTTTTCATTATCAGTTCCTCTTTCCCCTGATCCATGAAGAAAGACGAGTAATGGATATGACTTTTTTGGGCTGTAGTTTTCGGGAAGTAATACCCTGTAAGGTAGTGTATCGTTCTGGTTTATGTATACCCTTTTTTCATATTCTTGAGCATTAATGAATCCAGCATAAAGAACTAAACAAAAAAGTGATAAAAACTTCATCCAATAAATATAAAGATTTATTAAAAAAAAGAGCTGCTAAATAATTAGCAGCTCTTATATCTTAATACACTAGATTAAAAATCTCTAGCATATTGAGTCATAGAAGTTATTTTCCCTTCTAAATCAAAATAGAAAATTTCAAATAATTCTTTTTCCCACACTTTCCCATTTTTAAAAACTCTTGTTTCCTTAGACATCACTTGAACACCAGATGCTGCGTCAGTGTTATAAATTTTTAAAGGAACAATCGCATAAGGAACCCAACTTACAGACTTATAGTCCTTAAACAAACCTCCCATTTCCTCTTTTTTGATTTTCTGTACTTCTCCATCATAAGTATTCAAAACTGAAACATCTGCGAAAGGTTTAGCGAATTCCTCAACATTCATATCGTTATAATCTTTAATTAATTTCTCTATGATTTCAACTTCATTTCTATCAGAGAAAACCAATGGTCTTCCAGAATATTCGTTATCATCTTTACCAATGAATTTCCCTCCATAAGATTTTCCAAAGTTTGAAGAATCAATAGATTTCCACTGTCTAAATGCATCAACTTTACCTTCTTGATTGAAATTAAAAAATTCCATAAGATCTAATTTCTCATAAGAACCGTTTTTATAATGACGCTCTTCTTTAGACCATGCCAATACTTTTGTGTCTGGATCTCCTTGAAGTTTTACTGGAATAATTACATATGGCTTCATGCTTATTGAATCCATTGATTCTAACCATTCTCGAGTAGTTTCCACACCGTTTTCACCAAGAAATTCTGCATCATAATGTTTTACTAACTCGTCTGTATTTTGCATGCTATATGCCTCTGATAACATTTGTAGTTTTTCAGACATAGCATTATCTCCAATACTATATGTTTTCCCATAGTTGTCTCCAGCTACTAAATTTTTTCCCCCACTTGAGTTACAATTAACAAATAGAACTGTAGTCATTAGTAAGATAATTCCTTTGAATAATAATTTCATAATATGATTAATTTAGTTTTTAAAAGAAAGTAATTTATGGATTTTTAATGGATTGTCAAAATATCATTTTGTACTCACATGAGTAAAAGACAAAGTTAATTTCTTATATTTATAGATATATAACATCAAATACATGCGGAAAAAATGAAAACAATTTTTAAATTATCCTTAATCACATTGCTATTATTTATAGCTTCATGTGCCCCTGAAAATGAAAACAATCCAAAATATGCAGCTAATTTAGAGATTGCTAAGAAATTTATGTTAGCACACGGAACTGAAGACATAGCTGCTCAATCTGCAATGATTCATGATGATTTACTTTGGCAACCACCCATGTATGACTCTAAGCAATACGGTAAATCAGAACACATAGAAGCTTTAAAAATGTACCAGACTTTATTTGATAATATCCTATACACTCCTGATAACTGGCTGCCAGGAGTTCTAGCAGAAACTGGAAAGTTAGACGGAAGTGTAAGAACTTATGGAACATGGACCGGCACCCATGTAGAAACAGGTAAATCTTTCAGTCTCCACTCTTATCATACTTTTGATTTTGTAGATGGTAAAATAGCTGCTGGAGGAGATTACTTTGATTTTGGAGGTTTTTTTGCTTCATTTGAAGGAGCTGATTAATTAATTTTATTTTTTATTAAAATGTTAGAATGGCATAAAAATCTTATTGATCAGATAAGAATTAAATGGAAAATTTCATATTATCAATTATATTGGATATGCTTTGTTAAGGGTGTAGTAATTGGATTAATAATTATGTTATTAATTAAATAAGTGCTTTTTAATTAGTAACATTTCTAAATCTATTCATGAATTTTGTCATAGCGTTATCTGTAATATTATTTTTAATGGCCATTTTATGGCTCATAAGTATTCCTATAAAAAATGTGAGTATTGTTGATGCTTTCTGGGGGATGGGCTTTGTTGTTGTGAATGTAACTTACTTTATATTAGAACCTCTTATCTTCACTCGTAATATAATTGTATTAATTCTAGTTAGTATATGGGGAATTCGCTTATCAGCATACTTATTTAAAAGAAATTATGGAAAGCCAGAAGATTTTAGATACCAAGAATTTAGGCGAAATTATGGAGAGGATAGATATTGGTGGTTCAGTTTTTTTCAAGTTTTTATTTTACAAGGAAGCTTAATAATGATTGTTTCTCTACCACTGTTTGGCATTCATGGAGAAACTTCTAGTAACGAACTAAATAGCATAGATTATATAGCCCTATTATGTTGGTGTATCGGATTTTTATTTGAGTCTGTTGGTGATTATCAATTAACAAAATTTAAAAAGAATCCGGCTAATAAAGGCACAATTCTTAAAACTGGTTTATGGCGTTATACTAGGCATCCAAATTATTTTGGTGATGCCACAGTTTGGCTCTCTTTTGGATTATTCTCTATAGCCTCTGGAGGATATTGGCATATTATTGGTGCCTTCGCAATGATCTATTTAATTATCAAAATTTCAGGAGTTGCTTTGTTAGAAAAAACATTAAATAAAACAAAACCAGGATATAAAGAATATATAGAATCTACTAATGCCTTTATCCCTTGGTTTCCAAAAAAATAACACCATGCTAGAATTCTTTAAGAATAATATATGGCTCATCGCTTTTATTATTTGGGGGCTACCCTTGTCTTATTACAGAAGTAATTTTAGAAAAATAGTTTATCAAACAAATGACTGGAAAATCAATATTAAACCGCTATTTATAAAAGAGATTAAAGCTCTTTTTGGAACTATGTATTCAGAAAATACTTCGTATATAAAAGCGAGAAACTTTTATCGATTTTATCTGCTCGTCTATTTAATTTTATTTTTATTGTATCAATTTTATGGTAAATCTTGATTCATAATAGCATCAATCTCTAGTTTTGATATCATTGGATTTGCTCCTTTATTTTTAGCTACTAAAGCTCCAACTGCACATGACTTATCAATAGCTAATTGTGGATCTTCATCCTTTAGTAAAGCATCTATTAGTGTAGCTAAGAATGAATCTCCCGAACCCACAGTGTCTACAACTTCAACTTGATATCCTTTACTATAAAAAAATCTTTGATCATAAAATAGAATAGCTCCTTTCTCTCCAAGAGTTACACATATAGATGCTGTATTGGTTTTCGTGGCCACAGACACAATAGTTTGTTCAATAGACGCTCCTTGGATACCGAGACCCTTTGAAATTTCAGTGAGTTCATCATCATTAAATTTTATGAAATTAGCAGCATTCATAAGAACTTGAATCGAACTAATTTGGTAATGAGGAGATCTTAGATTAACATCAAAAACAGAAAATTTTGAAATGTCAAGAAGTGTTATAAGTGTATTTCTAGAAGTATTACTTCTTGCTACTAGACTCCCAAAAATAAAAGCATCAGAGTTTTTAACTAATGATTTAAGTTCATTATTCACTTGAATATTGTCCCAGGCGCAAGGTTTGTGGATTAGATATGAAGCACTGCCGTTTTTATCTAAAGAAATGGCTACAGTGCTGGTTTTATATTCTTTATCTGTTTGAAGATAATAAGAAATTGAAAATTTTTCAAGTTCTAGTTTTAGTTCTTTTCCAGATGTATCATCCCCTAAACAACTGATAAGAGAAATGTCATTTTGAAAAGATTTTAATCTCAAAGCTACATTTAAAGGAGCTCCTCCAATGGTTTTATGTGTAGGAAAAACATCCCATAATACTTCCCCAAAACAAACAATCTTAGTCATAATCTTTCATTAATGATACTGATAGTTCCTCAAGTGTTCTTCCTTTGGTTTCTGGCACATAAAATTTTACCCAAATTAATTGCAATAGCATCATGAACGCAAAAATTGCAAAAACAACTCCTGCACCAATAGAGTTAAATAATGAGGGAACTAACGAAGGAATTATAGCCGCTAATAACCAATGTACAGAGCAACCAAATGATTGACCTTTAGAACGTAAATGATTTGGGAAAATTTCTGAAATAAAGACCCAAATCACTGCTCCTTGACCAACAGCATGGGAAGCAATAAATAGAAATAAAGAAATCGGAACAATGAGTCCAGACCAGTCATTAAAAAAGCATAAAGAAACTAAAGTCAAAGAGATTATATATCCAATTGATCCTATATATAAAAGCACCTTTCTACCCAATCTATCAATCAAAAACATCCCTAAAAGAGTAAAAATAAAATTAGTAATCCCAAGACCAATAGTTCCTAAAGATCCTGCTTGCTCTTCCAGACCTGCTACTGCAAAAATTCTATTCGCGTAATATAATATGGCATTGATTCCACTAAATTGATTAAAAAATGAAATGAAAAATGCCAAACTTAACGTTATGTGATATTTTTTGGAGAAAATACTTTCTCTATCATATACCTTCTTATTTGAGGCAACAATCAAAGCTACTTGTTTTTCTATAGTATCTTTATTGTGATATAACATTGAAAAAATTGATTTAGCGCCTTCAATGTCATTGTTTTTAGAGATTAACCATCTTGGGCTTTTAGGAATAATCCATACCAAAAGGGTATAAAAAACAGCAGGGAACGCCTCAATTCCAATCATCCATCTCCAGGCTTTATCTCCCAGAAATTTGGCCAATAAAGCATTTGATATAAAAGCAATTAATATTCCAAAAACAATATTAAATTGGTAGGCGGCAACAAGGCGACCTCTTTTCTCTTGAGGTGCAATTTCAGATATATAAGACGGTGCGGCTATGGTTGAGGCTCCTACTCCCAATCCGCCTATAAATCTGAAGATTCCAAAAACCCATGGATTCACAGCTAAAGATGATCCAATCGCTGAAATCGCATATAATAACCCAATCAAAAAAAGTGTATTCTTTCTTCCATATTTATCATTAGGAATAGCTCCTAGAACAGCGCCCAAGACAGTACCCCATAATGCAGAACCTACGATGATTATTCCGTGAAATAAATCGTTTCTCCCGAATAGGGTATATGTACCCCAAAGTTGTTGAATATTTTGTTCTGCACCACTGATGACGATGGTGTCAAATCCAAAAAGAAATCCTGCCAAGGATACTATAAAAGACCAATAATAGAGTTTTTTTGTCTTCAATTATTTACTTGTTCTTAGAATGTTTAGGACTTAATAAATAATACTCCCATGGTGTTAATTCCATATTTTGAGAAACGAAATCAATATTTTTATGAGCTAGCAAGTCATAAGAAATTCCATCAAGATTCGCAGAAAATTTCTGGGTCTGCTCAGATAAATTTCCAACAAAATACACTTCTTCTTTTCCTTTAGTTCTTTTAAAAATAAGAATGTGGTCATTATTAGTTTCTATTCGTTGATATGCTGCGCCTTTTTTACCTCCATGAAAAGCTATATGGTTATTTTTTAAATCTCCTAATTTTGCGAGCAAATCCCATGTGGCTCCTTTGGTTTTTGGAATACTATCTTTTTCAAAAAACTTTAAACGATGATTCAAATCATATTCCTGACCACTATAAATTAAGGGCATGCCCGGTATAGTATAAACAAGAGTTGTTAAAATTTCACTAGCCTCTCCCATTCGTTCTTTGATAGTTCCATTCCAAGAATTTTCATCATGATTAGTCACGAAATTCATATTAAAATCTGATGCCTCTAACAGTTCATTTTGTTTGTTCATATACGAGTCAAAATCACTTACGGTAGCTTCTCCTTTAGCTATACTATTTAAAATATGATGGCCTTCCCATGCATATTGCATATCAAAACCATTTCTAAAAAGCTCGTGTTGTTCTGCCTCAGCAAGCATAAAAATGGGTTTTATTTTCTTTAATTCTGTAATGGCTTCATTAAAAAATACAGGGGGTACTTTATGAGCAACATCCATTCTGTAGCCATCAATATCAAAGTTTTCAACCCAATATTTTAAGTCTTTAATCATCTCTTGCTGCATGTCTAGGTTATCATAATTAAGATCTGCAGTATCTGTCCATCCCCAAGATTTTCCAGTATCTGGGTTAATGGGATCTATAATTTCACCTTGTTCATTTTGAGTATACCATTCTGGGTGAGCGGTGATCCAGGGGTGATCCCATCCGGTGTGATTTGGCACCCAATCAACAATGACATATATTCCGTTATTATGAGCGGTATCTATCATTGCTTTAAAATCATCTTTATTACCAAATTCTGGATTGATGGCTTTATAATCAGAAACAGAATAATAACTCCCTAAGTATTTTTTACGTTCTTCTTTATCCTCAATTTCACTTGTAAAAGAACCATCGGTTGCCTTTCTTTTTATTTCTGAAATTGGATTGATAGGCATTAACCAAATTACTTTAACGCCCAATTCTTTGAGTACTGGAATGTCTTTCGTAAATGCTTTAAAAGTTCCTTCTTTAGAATATTGTCTAATATTAGCCTCATAAATAACTGCTGTTTCTAATACCTGATCAGAAATTGGAGCTATGAGTTTGTCATTTTTGTTTACCTCTGCATCTTTTTGGCAAGAAAAAAATAGAATTGATAGTGCTACTACTAAATTTTTTATTTTCATTATTACTGCTTTTATTCAGTTTTATTTATTTGTTTGACGTTTCGTTTAATCTTAAAGCTAATAGGGCAGCTATCCCAAAAAATGCCCCTGCAAACAACATTGCAAAAACAGCATTATCAGATAATAAATATTTGTAAATGGGCCCAAAAGTTAGTGTTTCTATACCCATAGGAATGACAATCATCATATTTAAAATTCCCATGTACACCCCTCTTCTTTCTTGAGGAACAATTTTTGAAACCATGGTATAGGGTATTCCCATCATGGCAGCCCAGCCAATCCCAAATAAAATCATTGGAATTAATACGAGTAAAGGGTCTGTTATAAATGGAATACAGAATAGGGCTAAAGCTGTTCCAAGGAGGCTCATAGCATACATTTTTTTATTTCCAAACCTTAATGTTAAAGGAACTAAGATTAAAGCAATAAGCATCGTTGTTGTGTTGTATGTTAAACTCATTGCTGCAGATTGAGATCCAGCTTCAGAGATAGAATAGCCCATTGTTTTCATGAAAAGCGGTGTTGAAAATTGCCAATAGACAAATAAGGCATACCATTGAAAAAGATATACAGCCCCAATTTTCCACATAAATTTTGGCATCTCTTTCACTGCATCACTTATCTCAATAAAAGGTTTTACCATTTTATTGAATAATGACAGTGTTTTAATTTTATTAATTTCTTTCAGTTCCGCTTTGGAAGGAGCGATTTCTGGTGTTTTGAATACTGACCACAAAATGGTGGTTAAAGATAAAATAGCACCTATATAAAAAGAATAATAAATCCATTGTGGAATGGTTCCTGCAACATCTGCTTCTTCACCAAATAAATATTGAAATAACAGAATTGATCCTGTAGCTAGTAATGTACCCAACCCACAAAATAAACTCTGCATTTGGTATCCTAAACTCAATTGTTTTTCTGGTAATTTATCTCCTACAAAGGCTCTGTAAGGTTCCATGGCAACATTATTACCAACATCTAAAATCCAAAGTAATCCAACGGCAAACCAAAGAACCGGACTATGAGGAAACATAAACAAACAAATACTCCCAAGTAAGGCGCCAATCAAGAAATAAGGCTTACGTCTACCCCATTTTAAAGACCATGTTTTATCTGACAGTGCTCCAATAATAGGTTGAACTATTAATCCTGTAACTGGGCCTGCTATATTTAATATAGGTAACATATCTTCTGGGGCTCCTAAATATAAAAAAATAGGATTGATTGCTGTTTGTTGTAATCCAAAACTATACTGAATTCCTAAAAATCCAACATTCATATTAAAGATTTGCCAAAAGGATAAACTTGGTTTCGATATTTTCATATTCGTTATTTAATATTAAATTATAACTTCAAAACTACAGCCTGATAAGGCTTTAAAGTGATGGTGTTTTTATCAACTGAGAGCTCACTATAGTTGTTTATAAGAACTTCTTTGGAATCATCATAATTAGACAACTCAATACTAGACTCTAACTCTGAAAAATTCAATAAAATTAACATTTTCTGATCCTCTAAAGTTCTACTGTAAGCATATATTGTTGGGTGCTCTTCTTGAATTATTTCATAATTCCCATATACAAGTAACAGATTATCTTTTCTTAATGCTACCATTTTTCTAAAATGATTCAATACAGAGTTTTGATCGTTTTCTTGATTTAGGACGTTAACTTTTGTATGATTTTTATGAATAGGCAACCATGGTGTTTCATTCGAAAACCCAGCATTTTTTGTAGCATCCCATTGCATTGGTGTTCTTCCGTTATCTCTTGATAGTAAATTTAACTTTTTAAGATAGTGATCTAAATCTTCACCATCTGATGCTGCTTTCTTATACCCATTGATAGCAGCAATATCTTTATACTGTTCTATCTTTGTAAATCCAATATTTGTCATCCCTAATTCATCTCCGTAATAGGTGAAGGAGGTGCCTCGCATAGATAGAATGAAAGTGTTTAGTAATTTAGCAGAGTAATCCTTAAACTCTGGCTTATCACTACCATATCGATTTATGAATCTAGATTGATCATGATTTGATAAATAAATAGCTATCCACCCTTTTTCAGCAAATGATTTGTCCCATTTTGTAAATGATTCTTTAAATTGGGCTAGGGTACATTTATCTAATGTAGTAACCATATCTGTAGCTTCAAAATGATAGGCCATTTGCAGTTCATTACGATCCTTGTCTACTAAATCATGAGCGTCTTGCAAAGTACTTCCTACCCCCTCTGAAACTGCAAAGACATCATATTCACTCAAGACTTGATCATACATTTCCTTTAAATAACTATGAATGTGAGGGCCCATCCCATGATATTCAATCACACTTGGCACATCTACATCATACCCTTCTGGAAAGGGAGGAAATGTAATATCTTTACTTACATATTGAAAAGCATCTAAACGAAAACCATCTACCCCTTTTTCTGCCCAAAATTTCATAATATCATAAACCTCTTGGCGCACTTTTGGATTTTCCCAATTTAAATCAGGTTGTTTCTGAGAAAAATAATGAAGGTAATAGGCATTTGTTTGCTCATCATATTTCCAGGCATCACTGTTTTCATCAAAAAAACTCCATCGATGATTTGGTTTCCCTTTTTCAGCAGGCCACCAGTGATAATAATCTCTGTAAGGGTTATTTCTAGAACTTCGAGATTGTTGAAACCATTCATGCTCATCACTACTATGGTTTACAACTACATCCATGATAAATTTCATACCACG
This sequence comes from Flavobacteriaceae bacterium, assembly GCA_018608485.1. Taxonomy (GTDB): domain Bacteria; phylum Bacteroidota; class Bacteroidia; order Flavobacteriales; family Flavobacteriaceae; genus Polaribacter. The sequence goes on from JABAZK010000119.1 coordinate 14,607, forward strand.
TTTGTGTAAACCTTCTAGGAGTTCATCAAAGTCTTCCATGGTGCCAAATTCTTTCATAATAGCTCGATAATCACTAATATCATAACCATTATCATCATTAGGAGACTGATAAATGGGGTTTAGCCAGACCATGGTAACACCCAAACTTTTTATATAATCTAATTTTTGAATGATTCCCCTTAAATCACCAACACCATTACCACTAGTATCTTTGAAACTTCTTGGATAAATTTGATATACAATACCCTCTTTCCACCAATTTCTTTCTTGCAGTGAGTTATTAGTCATTATATGTTTGTGTATTAAAGTTAAATTAGGCTCGGGAATTTCAACTAAAGTATTAAATTCTACTTAATACAGAGTGTATAATTATTCAGTGAAAAAAATTGAACAAATAAACAAATAAATGTTATTTTTCTCAAACTAAGTGGTTATATAAAAAGCTCATTAATAGTTAATTATATAATTATTTTAACTAGAAATAGTGAAGCACCTATTCTTTAATAGGTAAAAATATTTCTGCTTTCCATTGCAACTCATCACCTCCAAAATTTGGATTGCTATAAAAAACTTCCAAAGGTTTTTTAGCTACCACAATGTCATGATTTTCTGCGTAATCCAACAACGCGTACCAAGCTCTATCTGAGGTAATATAATTTCCATTATATATAGCTTTTAAAGCTTTCACTCCATTATATTGTTTATATTCAATACGTGCATCTTTGGGAAGAGAATCGCTTTTTATGACAGGAAAACAAAAATTATAAGTAATACTATCATTTTGAGTATTCCAATTTGTAATTTCAACAAAAGGTGTTCCATTCATTTCAATATTTTCAACAGAAAGGACACTAGTTAGTAAAGAATAATTTTGCATCATCCCACTCGCTTTTTCTATTTGCAGACCTTTCATTGGAATGTAGGCACAATAGGTGGATCTGGTTGAATCTACCACAACTTCACTTACTCTAGTTTTACTCAAGTGCTCTTTTAGCTTCTCTATGAAATCAGTGATAGTATTCTGTGTTCTTTTTTCAAAATCTGTAGTACCAAACGGGATTGATATTTTATTGGCAAAACTATGATCAATGTCTGTTACGTAAACACTTACTTTAGAAATGGAGTCATTTAAAGAGCTTATAGACCACTCATAATTATACGTAGAGTCTTTAATTATAATCTGCTGTGTTAAGTTTTTGAGGTTTTCTTGTTGAATAGGACGAGTGTTTTCTATACTTGTATTCCAAAGTTTGATAGATTGGTTAATAGTTCCTGCAGTTGTTTTTATTTTAAAAGTGACTAAATAATCATAGGGCTTAATAATAAGATACCACAATAAAAAACCGACTAAAAGAAATCCTACAATAGCACTAATTTTTTTCATTTACTTTTTAAAATTGAAATTGATCAAAATATTACTTTTTATATTCTATTTTTTTACCATCGTTAATTTATCAGTAACCAATTCTCCAATTTTTCTTCCTTGGCCAACTCCTACTTCTACAGCAGCCCTGTAATGAATACCTCCATACATTCTACTAATTGCAGCTTCGTCTGCAGCATGTTTGAATGATTTATAATTTCTAATTGGTAAACCGAAAGGAATTTCCGTATCATCTGCAAAACTAAAATTATCTCCAAAAATTGAGGTCAAAACTATTGAAGCGGCTCCGGAAACAACAGAATGTCCACTTGTGTATTCTGGAAAAGGAGGTGTTTGTAAAATCGGTTTCCATTCATCGTCAAAATATGTGTTTATTAATGTTTCTGGACGCACCAAATTACTTCTATATTTTTCGTCCCAACAACTAATAAAGGCATCTGCTATTGCTATAGATGTTTTGGTATAAGCAAAAACAGTTCTATTAAAATCTGCTTTATCATTTTTAGCTGCAATTTTTGTAATACCAATCCAATGTGCACCCGGAGTTATTTTCTTTACAGCAAACATTAAATGTCCACGTGTTACAGAAACATAAGGATTACAATCCCAAAATTGTGCAATAGCAATTTCCTCTGAGTTATCTCCTTTTTTTGTAATCTCTTTACTAATCTCGTAAACCTCTACAAGTTCTTTATAAAAATCAGAATTTTTATTCATTGAAAACTTTGGTGGTGGTACAGGTTTAAATTGAGCTGCGGAATCTATAACAAAGGATCGAATCTTGTTCCAATGAGGTTCTAAACCATCCATATAGGATGGTGGTGTTGGCTGCCATCTTCCCTCATCTTCAGAATCTACACTAAATTTAGACATGGTCCGTGTCTGAGCATAATTATCTTTATTCATCCAACCAGAAATATACGATGCAACCTTCAAACCATAGTCTTTTGAGGCTTTGAATTCTATTGGATTGGTAGCTTCCCAGATATTATACAAACTGTCTCTGTGATTTTCAATTTTAGTTTCAGAGAAAATCAGTTGTTTGCTTAAATCTATGTGGGCAATAATTGCAGCAAGCGGATAATTTATACTTTTTGAACGATCAGGCGAGGGTATCGCTCCAAAATGTTTTATTTGGTTTTCCAAAGAATAATAAGATGAATCATTCTGAGCTAAAATTTCATAAGCCGCAATGTTAGGGTATACAAATACTCTACTAGCTACTGGCGGAGAAAATATGTCGTGAATCATAACATCAACTACTTTATCTATGGCCGTATGAAAATGATCTGGAGTAATTTCTATGGGTTCTGAATTTTCTTTACATGAAAACAATACCAAAAGAATTGCTGTTATCGTTAAAGATTTTTTGAATTGTTTCATGTTCTTCATTTAATGAGTTAATTTATACACTTGGGCCTTATCATTATTTATGGTTGCCAAAACATATGGCTTATCTAGTATCTTAATTATATTTAGTTTTTTTACTGCTTTTTGATTAAATTCTAATCCAAGTTTATTACCTAGAACGATAGAATCTCTACTAACAATTAATGCTCCTGGAAAAGAATCAAATCTTCCATGGTAAGGGGTAACACCAAAATAATTACCAGAAACTAGAATTTCTTTTTTACCATCAAAATCAAAGTCATACTCTAAAAAAGAAGAAATTGGAGATACTTGGAGCTCATTTATAAAAGGTATAAATTCAAATCTATTATTTTCATTTTCTAGATACCCGGAAGCAAGCGTATGTACCTCAAATACGGTCGCTTTATTTAAAATTGATTTTTCAAAAATTTCATTGATTGATTTTCCAGCCATACTTTTATAGGTTGTAAACTTTTTTCGTAAGCTTACAATCTGACTGGCTAATTCATCTAATCCTAATAATGGATAATAGGACCCGTTTTTATAATTGCAGAGAATAGTTTCAGTACTCCCATTATTGTCGAAATCTGCGTAATACATTCGTAATGGATGTTCCTCTGTTGCTTTAAATTTTGAGTTTTTACCCCAATTCCCTAGTAAATAATCAACATCTCCGTCTTTATCGATATCAAAAGGAATAATCTGTTGCCACAATCCTTTTAATTTTGAATCGATTACGCTCTCTTCCACAAAAGAACCCATCGTATTTTTATAAAACTTAGGACTCATCCATTCTCCAACCAAAATAAGATCTGTAAAACCATCTGAATTGTAATCGTCCCAAATAGCATCAGTAATCATTCCTATATTTTGGAAAGGTTGATTTTCTAAGAGAGAAAAAGAACCTTCATTATTTTGTAAAATATAAGAGTTAGGTATATCTCCAAAATCACCTGAAACAACATTATTTCCTATAAAAACATCTAAATCCCCATCATTATCATAATCGTATGCTTCAATAACTGATGCATTTTCATAATATTTAGGTAGTTGTTCTTTTGTAAAACCAGTATCGGTTTGAATAAAATAGGCATCTAACAAAGGTTTCATTTTATCATAAAAGTCTGCACCCCCTGTTCCAACCAAAAGATCATTTTTGTTGTCATTATTAAAATCTGCAATGAGAGCTACAACATCTTCATTTATAGAGTCATTTGCAATAATTTGTATTTTTTCTTCAACATAAAGACTATCTTTTTGCAAAAACACTTTAGCAGGATTAAACTTAGAGCCTCCAAAGTAAATATCTTCCTTGCCATCCATATTTAAATCTCCAATAGCAACTGCAGGACCTCTATCTGATGTTTGATAGGGAATTAATTTTTGACGATTAAAATCAGTGTAGTTGTCTTCTTTGTGAAGAAAATTAATTCCTAAATCATTAGAAACTTTCTCAAAGAGTTTTGAACTTCTTTTTATTAAAGATTCGTAATTAAATGGTTTTGTTTTTTCTGGACTGATAGTAATTTGTTGATTTACAGATATATTTTTAA
>JABAZK010000159.1 GCA_018608485.1 Flavobacteriaceae bacterium
AGGAATGGGGTATACTGCATTTTTGAGAAATCTATTACTTTTCTCTACGTTTCTAATATTTATACCATCCCTATTAATTTTTGATACTTATAATTTCGAATTACTTGGTATTTGGTTTTCTTTTTTATTTTGGATGATCGCTAGGGGGTTGCCAATACTTATGAAATTTAAAAGAAAGTTTTTACCCTTGGCTGAAAAAAGGTAATTTTGAAAAAAATTTATAATGAGCGTTATTAGGATTACAAAACAATTTAATTTTGAGACTGGGCATGCCCTTTATGGTTATGATGGTAAATGTAGAAATGTTCATGGTCATAGTTATAAACTCTCTGTAACAGTTTCCGGAACCCCAATTAATGACAATTCTAATGTAAAATACGGAATGGTCATTGATTTTTCTGATTTAAAGAAAATTGTGAAAGAAGAAATTGTGGATCAATTTGATCATGCTACTGTTTTTAATAAAAATACCCCTCATGTAGAATTAGCAAATGAATTAAGTAAAAGAGGGCATCACGTTATTTTGGTAGATTATCAACCAACTAGCGAAATGATGGTGATTGATTTTGCAGAAAAGATTAATAAAAGACTTCCTGAAAACATCGCTTTGTTTTCAATTAAACTCCAAGAGACTGAAACCTCTTTTGCTGAGTGGTTTGCAAGTGAAAATTAATTCCTATATTACACAAAATCATCGTTTTACTAGTATATTTGATAAAACAAATTTTATGAAAAACCTAAAATATATATTTTTTGCTGTTATTACCTCAACAATACTGAGCTGTGCAGACAACTCCTCTGAGCCAGAACTTATCTTATCAAATGAAAGTTTAGCTGGAAACTATGATGTTACTGTGTTAGATTCAGATATAGAAACGAGCACTGTAGTCGCTAATGTTTCAGTTGTTGTTGCAAATGCAAGCCTAGTTGGTGATACTTTCCAGGTTGATGTTGTTATTAATGCAGATGGAACATTTACTGCTGGTGGGCAATATAGAGTTGTAAGCACCATAACTCCCGTTGGAACACCTGCAATAACAGAATCTGAAATTATAATTTTTGAGCCTTCCTCTGGGTCTTATACTCTAGATTCGACAGAAAATACCATTACTTTTATGAGTCAAGATGCTGGGTTATTAGAAGGTACTTTTAATGTAATTGTTTTTAATGAAACTACATTTACGCTTAATCAACAAATTGAGGAAACTATGGGAGATTTAACGGTTAAGGCCAATGTTAATTTAAGTTTAGAAAGGAAGTAATAGCTCTTATTATTTTCCATTAAACATATTCATGGTATTATTAATACCATCGGTTCCAAAAGATAAAATGGCTTTTATAGCTACTGGAATTCTTTCTATAAGCTGACTTTGTTCATCTTTTGACCAAGCGCCTAAGACAAAATCTATTTGTTGACCTTTTGAATAGTTTCCACCAATACCAAATCTGAAGCGAGTGTATTGTTGTGTTTGGAGTTTTTCTTGAATATCTTTTAAACCATTGTGTCCACCTGCGCTTCCCTTAGTTTTTATTCTTACAGCTCCAAAATCAATATTTTTATCATCCGTTACAATACAAATATTATCTAATTGAATTTTCTCTTTGGTCATCCAATATTTTACTGCTTTTCCACTTAAGTTCATAAAAGTACTTGGTTTCAGCAATATAAAAGATTTTCCTTTGTATCTGAATCGTGTAATATCACCAAGTTTTTCTGTTTCAAATCTTACATCTTGGTCTTTGGCTAGTGCGTCTAAAATTTGAAAACCTATGTTATGACGAGTGTTTGCGTATTTTTCACCAATGTTACCAAGACCAACAATTAAAAATTTTTTCATACTATTTAAATTTGCTTTTGATTGTTTTTTAGTGAAAAATTTAAAAAAACTCATCATGTAAAAATAAGAAAATAAAAAAGCGTTACAATTATGTAACGCTTTTCTGCTTATTTATATTTTTTACTTCTTTTATTACTAAAAAAGTATCACATTATTCAGCTGCTGCTTCAGTAGTTGCTTCAGCTGCTGCTTCAGCACCTTCTTCTGCACCTTCTTCTGCCACTTCGTCATCTACTGCATTACGTGATGTTCTTACTTGAACAACTACAGTATTATCTGGATGCATGAATGTATAGTCATCATTAAATAATTCGGTTATGAATAATTTACTACCAATTTTTAACTCTGAAATATCAGCAGTTACAAAGTCTGGTAATTTAGCAGGAAGTGCCTTAATTTTTAGCTTACGATTTGTAAAACGCAAAGAACCTCCATTTAGAACTCCAGGAGATGTTCCTGTAAGTTTTACTGGAATATTCATAGCTACTTCTTTATCATCAAATAGTTGATAAAAATCTATATGCAAGATTCTATCTGTTACAGGATGAAATTGGATATCTTGTAAGATAGCTAAAACTTTGTTCCCATCTAGTTCAATCAATGCTGTATACACATTAGGAGTATATACCAACTTGCTAAACGATTTTTCTTCTGCAGAAAAATGAACTGGCTTATCTCCTCCGTATATAACGCAAGGAACCATACCAGCATTACGTAAGGCTTTAGTAGCTACTTTGCCTACGCTTTCTCTTTTTGATCCTTTGATTGTAATTGATTTCATTACTTTTTTACTTAAAATTTAGTTACATTAAAAATTTGTCACTTATCGATGTATTGTTCTGAACTTTGTTCATAACATCAGCGAATAAGGGCGCGCAAGTTACAACTTTTATT
>JABAZK010000116.1 GCA_018608485.1 Flavobacteriaceae bacterium
TTAAGATTAAATCCCACAATCATAAAATATTTTTTAGATTTGCAAACTATTACTATTGCTCGAGTGGCGGAATTGGTAGACGCGCTGGATTCAAAATCCAGTTCTTTCGGGAGTGTGGGTTCGATTCCCACCTCGAGTACAAATAATTCAAAAAGCAAGCGAAAATACATCGCTTGTTTTTTCTTTTTATTGAAGTCTTAATTTTTTAAGGGCATCACTTTAGAAAAAAGACCAAAGAGAGTTAATACCATCTTTTGTTAATTAAAACTTCAACTGTTTTCTGAAAAATTTTATTTGAGGCTGAAACTACACGTTAAATTATAATTTTTTAATAAATATATTGGTTTTGTTTGGCAATTAATATTTTGTAGCTTTGAGTTCTTTAATTTTAAAAACAATTCAAAATGAAAAAATTACTAATCTTACTTCTAGTTCCATTATTTGCAATGTCTCAAACCAATCCTAACAGAGAGTATTGGCAAACAAACAAATGGACAGCAAAAAAAGGAATGAATGCAGAGTTTGAATCTGGTGTTGCAAAAAAAACACAGAAATTCAATAATACCAAAGAAACCTCGTTTGCTACCTATCAAATTATCACAGGCGCTGATCAAGGAAAATACATGAGAGTGATGGGTAACAGAAAAGCTGCTGATTTTGATGGTGAAAATACTGCTGAAATGGCTTACTGGATGAAAAATGTAATGCCCTACACAGAAAAAAATGATGGGAATGTTAGATGGTGGAGAATGAAAGGTCTAGGTCAAAACTGGAATAATGACATGCCTCCAGCTAGATTTGTTAAAATGACAACCTATAACTTAAAAAGAGGAAAATCATCTGGTTTCTTTAGATTTTGGAGAAACAATGTAAAACTTCAAAAATCATTAGGTTACTCTGGAGTAAGCGGAGTATTTATGCTTCAAAGCGGTGGTCAAGCATTCCAAGTTATGGAAGTAGAGGCTTATAATAGTCATGCAGAGGGAAGAGGTTCATTTAAAAGTTCAGATGTAAACTATGTTGAGGAATATAACAAAATGTTTGGATGGAGAAGTCATCGTAATGATCAGGCTGCAGCTGACGCAGCCATTGAGCAATGGGGTATTTCAATTGAAACTGCAGAATTAAAGCCTGAAATGTCTTCTAAATTGAAGTAACATCAAGATATAATTCTTTTAAGAAAAAGTTGATTAAAATTTTTAATCAACTTTTTTTATGAGCTTTCTACACATTTCTATGAGCCCTTATTTGGATAGTTCTCTTCTTTTTGTTTTCTGGAAGAGTAAATAATATTCCATATGGTTAATCCCATATATATTGCAAATATAATTGCGCCTACTATGAAAAATCCGATGCTCATGTTGTTCTTCTTTGTCTAATTGCTATTGCAAATAATAATATTGTTCCTGGCCAATGTGCTGAGTATTGTGCCTCTTCTGTCATTCCCATTACTCCGTAACCTACAGAATACAATAGACAAATAAATGCTAAAATAACAGGATACCACTTTGTAATAAAATTTTTCATTTTTTTATATTTTTTGTTTTGCTAATTTATTTTTACTCTCTAATATACACATTTGGTGTAAGTTTTAATTATAATTTAAATGTTTGTGAGGAAAAAACTTTAGTATTTTTAAATAAATACTATGTGAAGTCTGTTTTATATCTTTGAAAAGTTAAAAATTTTATTTTGGATAATTTCATATTGTATTTTAAATTAGGATTAAATCATGTGCTAGATATTTTAGCGTATGACCATGTCTTATTTATTATTGTTTTAACCATTATCTACAATTTTAATCAATGGAAAAAGGTAGTATGGCTTATCACATTTTTTACCATCGGACACAGTATAACTTTAGGGTTAGCAGCTTTTGATCTTTTAAATATTCCTCTTGAAATAGTAGAATTTTTAATTCCAGTAACCATTTGTACTACTGGTTTTTTCAATCTTTTAAAAACTTCAAGTCCTACAGATAGAAAACAAAAAACCTTGTTGTTTTTTGCACTATTTTTTGGGCTAATTCATGGCCTTGGATTCTCAAATTATTTTAGACTACTTATTGGAAAAGAAGATGATAAAATTTTACCTTTGATAGAGTTTGCCATAGGAATTGAAGCAGCTCAAATAATTATTGTTTTAGGAATTTTATTTCTAGGTTTACTATTGCAAACTTTTTTTAAGGTTAGCAAAAGAGATTGGGTATTAGTAGGTTCTTCAGTTGTTATAGGAATTGCCTTTCCAATGATTATAGAAAGAATATTTTGGTAAATTATTAACGCATTCATTTTTTAAATCTTACTATTTTTAATTCATGAACATTAAACAACATAAATATGATATTGCCTACCTTAAGATGGCTCTTGAATGGGGGAAATTATCGCATTGTAAAAGAAAACAGGTAGGTGCTCTGATTGTTAAAGATCGTATGATTATTTCAGACGGATTTAACGGAACTCCATCTGGTTTTGATAATTGTTGTGAAGATGAAAATGGTGTTACTAAATGGGAGGTGCTTCATGCTGAAGCCAATGCAATATTAAAAGTAGCTTCCTCTACACAATCTGCCTCAGGTGCAACACTTTACATAACATTGTCTCCATGCCAGCAGTGTAGTAAACTCATTCATCAAGCGGGTATTAAAAGAGTCGTATACTCAAAAAACTATAAAGACACTTCTGGAATTGATTTCTTAGAAAAAGCTGGAGTTAAAACTCAATATTTACCCATAAATGAATAAAAATAACATCCCTATCTATCTTTCATTAGCAACTGTTTTTGGAATCTTAATTGGCGTATTCATTAATGGAAACAATAGTAGTTTTACTCTAAATTCTAACACCAAAAATGAAGCAAAAATTAGGCGTTTAATGGATTACATAGATCAAAACTATGTAGATACCATAAACACCTCTAGCCTATTAGATGCAGCCATCTCTGATATGTTAGGAAAGCTAGACCCCCACTCTGCCTATATTCCAAAAGAAAACTTACAAGATGTGCAGGAGAGAATGCAGGGAAAATTTGTTGGCATTGGAATACAATTCAGAATGATTAACGACTCTGTAACTGTTGTTGAACCCATTAAAGGTGGGCCAAGTATTAAAGCTGGAATTAAAGCTGGTGATAGAATAATTATAGCTAATAAAGACACGTTATCTGGCAAAAGCTTCAACTCAAATGATATTCCTAGATATTTAAAAGGTACGGCAAATACAGATGTAAATCTGCAGGTATACAGAAAAACAAACGATTCTCTTTTTAATGTTATAGTTACTAGAGGGAACGTTAACATAAAAAGTGTTGATTTAGCTTACATGATAAGTGATCATATAGGCTATATAAAATTAGACAGGTTTGCTAGAAATAGCTATCAGGAGTTTAGAACAGCTCTAAAAAAATTAGCTGCCCTTGGAATGAATGACTTGGTTTTAGACTTAAGAGGAAATGGTGGTGGTTTTATTGATATTGCTACTAGCATTGTTGACGAATTTCTTGGAGAGGATGCGCTTATTGTTTTTACCAAAAATAATAAAGGGTCTATTGAAGAGTATTATGCCACAAAAAATGGGGCTTTTGAAAAAGGAAAACTATATGTATTAATTGATGAGAACTCTGCATCAGCATCTGAAATTGTAGCAGGTGCATTACAAGATAACGATAAAGGAACTATTATAGGAAGACGTTCTTTTGGGAAAGGATTGGTTCAAGTAGAAATGGGACTAGGAGATGGTTCAGCTGTTCGGTTAACTACTGCTAGATACTACACACCAACAGGAAGGTCTATACAAAAGCCCTATGCCAAAAATGGAGATATTAATTATAGAAAAGACTACCAAAAAAGGATTATGAGTGGAGAGTTACTATACAGAGATAGTATTCAGATTAATGATTCTCTACGTTATACAACTCCAAAAGGAAAATATGTTTATGGGGGAGGTGGTATTATACCAGATATTTTTGTAGGCATAGACACAACTGGTTATCTGAGTAATTTTTTCTTTAGAAGTATCACTAACTTTTCTTTTGATTATGTAGATAAAAACAGAAAGTTGCTTAATGATAGTTGGACACTAGATCTTTTTCTAGCCAATTTTGATAAAAACAATTCTGTGTTTGAATCTTACCTATCCAAAATAAGTGATATTAATTCTCTTTCTATTGATACAAAAGAAAAAATTAATTCCTATGTGAAAGCCACCATCGCTAGAGAAATTTTTGGAGATGAAGGTTTTTATAGAAGTATTCAAAAAAACGATGCAATGCTTCAAAAAGTACTAGAATTGGATTCTAGCACAGAATAGTGTTACTTTGTAATTCATGATTACCATTACTACATCCGAAAATAAAAAAATATACTTCGCTTCTGATCAACACCTGGGAGCTCCAACACCCAAAGCTAGTTTACCTAGAGAGAAAAAATTTGTTGCCTGGCTAGATACCATAAAAGAAGACGCAGGTACTATCTTTTTATTGGGAGATTTATTTGATTTTTGGTTTGAATATAAAACCGTGGTGCCCAAAGGATTTGTAAGGGTTTTAGGTAAGCTTGCAGAATTGAAGGACGCAGGTATTGATATTTATTTTTTTGTGGGAAATCATGATTTATGGATGCGAGACTACTTTCAAAAAGAATTAAATATTCCTGTATTCCACAAACCACAAGAATTTGAGATCAATGGAAAAATTTTTTTAATAGGTCACGGCGATGGTTTAGGACCAAGTGATCATGGCTACAAACGCATGAAGAAGGTATTTACATTTCCATTTTTTAAATGGCTGTTTAGATGGCTTCATCCAGATATTGGAGTAAGGTTAGGACACTATTTTTCTGTTAAAAACAAATTGATTTCTGGTGATGAAGATGCTCGTTTTTTAGGAGAAGAGAATGAATGGCTGGCGCAATACTGTAGAAGAAAACTAACAGAAAAACATTACGATTTTTTTGTTTTTGGACACAGGCATCTCCCTTTAGAAATTGAGTTAAATAACAATAGTACCTACATTAATCTTGGAGATTGGATTCAGCATTTTACCTATGGTGAATTTATGAAAACCTTTAAACTTAAAGAATTTTAACCTATCTCCCTTGTAAATTTTATAAGTTGTTGAACCCCTTTATAGATACTCAAACAGTTTTCTTTGATAAAAAGTTCGTCTATTTTTATTTCTTTTTTATAAGCTTCCATAACCTTTTCTCCATCAAAATCTACAAAAGCCATTCTAAAGAATAACTCATTTGAATGAAATCCAAAATCGGAGCCTGGTAATAACGCCACACCATAATTTTTTAACAGGTGGTGAGACAGTTTGGTGCTGCTATCTATTTTTAAAGAAGTTAGATGCTCTTTAAACTTTTCAAACCCTACCATCATATAGAAAGATCCTTGAGGAGTTGTGCATTGAATATTACACCTAGACAACTCATTAAAAATATAGGTAGAAATTCCATCTAAAATTGACGCAGAACTAGCTACATACTCTTTTAAATTTTTAGTGTATTCATATGCCTTGATTGCCGAAAATTGAACTGGTGAAGACACGCAGCTAAATGTTTCGCTAAACAATGAAGAATATACCACTGAAATCTTTTCTAGCTCTCTAGGTAAGGACATAAATCCTAAACGATAACCGCCCGCAGAAAATACTTTGCTCAACCCACCAAAAACAATAGTTCCTTCAGAATAATAGTTAGATATACTTGGAGAATACTCATTAGAAAAATTAATTTGAGAGTAAATTTCATCAGAAAGCACCAATATCTTGTGCTTTCTACAAATTGTAGCCAAAGACTGATACTCAGCATCCGAATACACGGCTCCAGTTGGATTATTTGGCGAATTTAGAACTAGGATATGTTTTTGAACTTGACTATTGCTCAAGTAAGACTCTAAGACGCTAGGAGTAAGTTTAAAGTTATTCTCTAGTGTAGTTTCTAAAATTTGATAACTTCCTCCCTTTGATTTAATTTGAGGAATATAACTAACCCAACTTCCTTTTGGGATTAAAAATTCGCCCTCAAATATGAGAATAGATTGATATAATAACTCTTTACTTCCAGGACCTATAAAAATTAAATCTGATGCTCTTTGAATTCCTTGATGCTCAGATAGAAAATTGGATACTTGTTGTCTTAATTCTTGCAGACCATTTACTGGTAAATAATGATTGTTAGCGGCATTATTTTTTAATTCTTCAACAATAGATTTATGAATTGGAAAAGGAGATTGACCAAACCCAAAATGAGTAATCTCTTGACCATTATTACGCAATTCTCTAACCTTCTCGTTAATTAATAAAGTTGCAGAAGGTTTTAATTCTGAAATATGTTGGTTTATTTTCATACGTGAAAAATAAAAAAAAGAGACCTAATAGGTCTCTTTTTTTTATTAAAAGTTGTAAACTTTTTATGATGGATCTTCTTCGAAATAAGTATAGTTATTTCCACTTTTTGTAAACCATAAATTCCAAGAGCTACCTTCTACGATTCCTGTAAAAGTCTCTGTCCCATCTATAGTTGTAACAGTAAATGTGTAAGATTCGTTTGAACCAGCATTTGCCCAAATCCATAATGCATAATTTCCGTCCTGTAAATTAGCAGATACAGTTTCAATATTTCCAGAACCTGCACTAGCATCTAGAGTTATAAATGCCCATCCCCAAGCAGCAGTCATTACATCTAAATCTAAATCTAAATTTGCTCCAGAGTCCCATGTCATTGTTGCTAGAATAGCATTTTCTCTCATAACTTTCACAGTTGAATTTCCTACTAAACTAGGAGTAAACCTTCTTGCTTGAGAATTCACCATTATGAAATCTGATAAATCAATTTGATGGTAAGAGTCAGAAGGGTCAAAATCTATTGAAATAGTAACAGAGTTATCTCCTGTACTACCGCTAGTAATTGTAGTATCACCTCCATCTAAAGAATATTCAATCGAAGAATAACTAGGTAGTTCTTCTGAAAAGTTAACAACTAAATCATAGCTTGTTGCTGTAGCTGATATAAAAATTATATCGCTTTGGTTGTCCAATGATGCTGTAATCGATTTTTGTGGTAATACATTTATTGCATCATCATCGTCTACGCTACATCCAATGAACGTAAAAATAGACAATACTATTATACTGATTTTATATATATGTTTCATATCTTTTATAATTGAGTTATACTATATCCGTCTACTGCTCCTAAACTTCCTTTGGTTATTGTAAACTGAAATGAATCACCAGTTATTACAACACCTGTAAAAGATTCTACTCGTCCGTCAGGGAAAGTGATGTTTAAATCATATGTAGCAGGATAAATTCCATACCATTCGTATGCGTAAATACTAAACACACCATACTGGTCTACTGGAAGAGTTAATGATTCTGTTGTTGTAACACCTTGGCTATCGTCTATGATAGTTCCAGCAATGTCTTGGTCTCCTGTGACTAAGAAACAATCTAAATCTGTGAAAAAATCATTCCAGGTCATAACAATTTGAACTGGTCCAGGAGGGGTTGTAAATTGTGGCTCTACATCTATTACCGCAATTTCTCTTGTTAATTCACCTGGCGTTATATAATAATCATAATCTCCACCAAATTCTACATCTAAAATTTCAAATGTATATAATTCTGCTATAAACCCTTCTGCAACACCATCATTTGAAAAAGCTACTTGAACGTCTACCGAAGTTTCTCCGGCGTCAATAACAGCAGTTTGCGGATATGCTACTGCATCAGGCGAACCATCAGAAGAAGACATTGTAAAAGTTACTGTAACAGGAACTCCTAACGGATTTACATTTGTTCCAATAGTGAATTCTACAGCAGGATCTCCAGATTCAAAAATAAGCGATTCATAATTAGAATCAACAAATCCTACATTTACTTCACTCGTAGGGTTTAACTCCCCGGGGTTTGTTACACTATCTACACCATCCTGACCACACGATATTAAAAGTGTGATGGAAAATAATAGTAGTGCTAAATATTTAATATTTTTCATATTCTATTAGTTTATATTTTATAATTTAAATTTTAGTCTAGCAAATACTGTTCTACCATTAATTCCAAACTGAGATGTAACACGTGGGTATATAAAATTATTTCCACTAGTTAGATTACCTGTTGAAGTTGCAGGAGATTTATCTGGGTAAACATCAAAAATATTACTAGAACCAATAGTTAAAGTCATATTTTCTGAAACATCATATCCAAAAGAAAGATCTGTGATAACTTTTTCTGAAAACACTGGATGAATTCTCTCCGTTGGAATAATTGGTGATGTTACTGTATCTGGATTTGTTACTGCTCCAAAAAATGAATTTCTTAAAAAGATGTTCCATTTATCTCCTCTTAACATATGTCCAAGGTTTGCTTTGAATCTGGGAGTAGCTTTTTCTAGGAAATAAGATTCTCTTTCTCCAAAATAAGTTCCGGCTTGAGAAGCCAACACACTAGAAGAATTAATTTCGTCTACTCTTTGTGTGTAAGCAAATGTTACAGCTAAATCACTAGATAAGGTTAATTCACCTACATTTCCTTTGTGAGAAACTACTACATCAAAACCTCTAGTTTCGGTGTCAATAGCATTTGCAAAGAAACGAGCTGATTCTGCATCAGTAACAATTCCGTCAGGGATTGAAAAGTTTCCAGTTAAAACAACTCTGTCATCAATTCCAGTAAAGAAAGCATCAGCTGTTAACGTTAAATTTGCATCAGGTATTTTTGCTGTAATTCCAAAACTTGCACTAAAAGATTCTTCTTGTTTTAATTGTGGAATTCCTAAAGCACCAGCTATTTGACTGTCATTAGAGAATGTTCCAACTTCATATGGAACACCTGAAATAAAGTTAGTACTAATTGTGTTAAAGTTTAACTGAGCTAAAGATGGTGCTCTAAAACCTGTACTTGCAGCAGCTCTTAAATTAACATTGTCGCTTAATCTAACAATTCCTGCTAATTTCCAGTTGAAAGTAGATCCAAAATCACTGTAGTTTTCGTATCTAACTGCTCCTGAAAGGAATAGATTCTTATTTACATCTAATTCTAAATCTCCATAAAAAGCATAACTGTTTCTAGTTGCATTTCTTTCGTTAGCTGGCCTAAAACCTGGGAAAACTTGAATTCCTCCCGGTCTAGATCGTCCAAAGAAATCAGTAACCTGTGTTGCAGCATCTCCATTCCAAATCTCACCATTTATATCGTACGTTGCCCAAGATTCTTCTTGACCCGCTGTAATATCATACATTTCTAATCGATATTCTGAACCAACAGCTACGTTTAACCCTGACATTACATCATCGTAGAATTTTGTTAAATCTACATTGGTAGTGTTCTGAGTAAATGAAAATCCACCAGCATATACCTCAAGAGGTGATGCTTGTTGTAAACTTGCATTACTAGAGTTCCCAATATTAAAATCAAAAGAGTTTTTCCCGTAGGTATTACTAAAATCAATATCCCATTCTCCTTGCTTTCCTTTAATTCCTACAGCTAAAGATTCGTCGTTAACAATAGAATTTATTTCTGGTAACATTCCGGCAGGATATAATCCTGTGAAGGCTCTTGATTGGGCTGGTCTTCTATAAAAACCTGCTGCATTACCTCTTCTGTGACTTATCCCTCCAAAAGCATAAAAACTAAAGTTATCATTAATTGAAAATTCCATGTTAGCCATAAATTTTCCATTTCTTAATCTAGACTGACCAACTCTCATGCTAAAGTCTTGTCTAGTTAATCCTCTTGTTAATAATTCGTCTTCTGAAGTATTAAAATTTAAAAGGCCTCTAATATCGTCTATTGAAGAAGCTTGGTTAATTTGGTTTTTAAGTGTGAAAGGAAAATATGTTACACCTTGTGCAAATGTTTGAATTTGAGCTAAAGAGTATTGAGTAATATCAGACCCTGCTCCACTATTTAAACCTATCCATTCAATAGAGTTACTTGCGTCAAAAATTTGACCTGAAAACCCTTCAGCTCCAGCCCTGTATGACGGTCCTCTTGTTGATACAGATCCGGTAAAGTTTATAAAACCTCCGTTATCATCTAAAGGTATTCCGTAGTTTACGTCAAATTGGAAGTTTTCTCCATCCATTCCACCACTTTGGTTGTTGGTTTCTCCTCCCCAATTACCACCTTGATTTACTTGAAACTCAAGACCTTCAGTACTTTTAAGAACAATGTTTATTACACCAGCGATAGCATCACTACCATATTGAGCTGATGCTCCATCTTTTAAAATTTCAATTCTTTTAATTGAAAAAGAGGGTATCGTATTCATGTCTGTTCCGACACTACCTCTACCAACAGTACTATTCACATTAACTAATGAAGTATTGTGTCTCCTTTTTCCATTTACTAAAACTAACACTTGATCTGGCCCTAAACCTCTTAAAGCTGCTGGATCAATGTGAT
Organism: Flavobacteriaceae bacterium; assembly: GCA_018608485.1. Classification (GTDB taxonomy): domain Bacteria; phylum Bacteroidota; class Bacteroidia; order Flavobacteriales; family Flavobacteriaceae; genus Polaribacter. The sequence continues at coordinate 10,411 of JABAZK010000116.1, forward strand.
CTGTTCCATCAGAAACGGTTTGAGAAGTAGATGTAAATGAGGGAGCTACATAATTTAAAATATCATTGACAGATACTTGAGGTCCTGCACTTAAAAGTTCAGTCACATCAATTACATCAACAGGCACTGGTGTATTGACCACAGTTCTGTTTCTGTTTCTAGATCCTACTAATACTACTTCATCTAAAGCCAAATTGTCTTCTTGAAGAACAATTGTTAGATAGCTAGTATTAGAAATATTTTTTTCAGCAGTTTTGAAACCTAATGAGGACACTGAAATTGTTGTCGGTAATTTCTGCACGTTCAATGAAAATTCACCATTCTCATCAGTTGTAGTACCGTTCGTAGTTCCTTTTTCTACGACATTCATAAATGACAAAGCTTCTCCGCTTGAATCAGTTACTTTACCTTTTATTGTTTGAGCACTGATTGTCACAGCTCCAAATAATAAAAACACTATCGTAAAAAATTTTAAAAAGTTATTTTGTTTCATATAAGTGTTATTGATTGATAATAAAAGCAAATGTTACCTTTTTTTTTGTTAAAAACAAAAAAACACACGCTTTAATGACTTATTTTAAACTACATTTTTTTAAAATTGTACCTAAAAAGCAAAAAAAAGCTTGTATATACTACCTTTAACCAATTTTTAACAATGAAAAAAAATCGAATAGTGTAGTTTTGATTTCAATTTTTTAATAGCAAATACCCAATAATAAAATGGACGTAGACATTAGGTCAATTAACGAAAAAATAGAGCGTGAAAGTGCTTTTGTAGACATACTCACTTCAGAAATGAACAAGGTTATTGTTGGACAAAAAGACATGATAGAGCGATTACTAATTGGTTTGTTAGGCAATGGACATATCTTACTGGAAGGTGTTCCTGGCTTAGCAAAAACATTGGCCATTAATTCTCTCTCTAAAGCTGTGCAGGGATCATTTAGTAGGGTTCAATTTACACCTGATTTGTTACCCGCTGATGTAGTAGGAACTATGATTTACAATATGAAAGAAAATGATTTTTCTATTAAGAAAGGTCCAATTTTTGCAAACTTTGTTCTTGCAGATGAGATTAATAGAGCTCCTGCTAAGGTTCAATCAGCACTTCTAGAAGCAATGCAAGAGAGACAAATAACAATTGGTGACACCACTTTTAATCTTGACCAACCTTTTTTAGTTATGGCAACTCAAAATCCTGTTGAGCAAGAAGGAACTTATCCTCTCCCTGAAGCACAAGTAGACAGGTTTATGTTAAAAACTGTTATCGATTATCCTAAGTTATCTGATGAACAAGCTATCATGAGGCAAAATTTAAATGGTAATTTTAATACCATTAATCCTGTAGTTTCAATTGATCAAATAATTAAGGCAAGAGAGGCTGCCAACGAAGTCTACATGGATGAAAAAATTGAAAAATATATACTTGATATTATTTTTGCCACCAGATATCCAGAACGATATAATCTTTCTCAACTGAAACCACTAATTAGTTTTGGTGCGTCACCTAGAGGGAGTATTAATCTCGCAAAAGCTGCTAAATGTTATGCCTTCATAAAAAGAAGAGGCTATGTAATTCCTGAGGATGTAAGAGCCATTGTTTATGATGTATTGCGTCATAGAATAGGAATAACCTACGAAGCTGAAGCTGAAAATATTTCATCGGTAGATATCATCAATTCAATCATTAATGAAATAGAAGTTCCTTAAAATTACATTTTTTTATTGAAGCCTTTTAAGGGCGTTTTTTGAAAAGATTACTTAAACCATGGATACTAAGGAAATACTAAAAAAAGTACGTAAAATAGAGGTAAAGACAAGACGTTTGTCTGATCATATTTTTGGAGGAGAATACCATTCTACTTTTAAAGGTAGAGGTATGACTTTTTCTGAGGTTAGAGCTTATCAATTTGGAGATGATGTTAGAGCAATAGATTGGAATGTTACTGCTCGTTACAACGAGCCTTTCATTAAGGTTTTTGAGGAGGAAAGAGAGCTTACAATGATGTTAATGGTAGATGTTTCCGGTTCTGAAAATTTTGGAACTTCAGAACAATTTAAAAAAGACACCATTACAGAAATTTCTGCTACACTAGCCTTTTCTGCTATTCAAAACAACGATAAAGTTGGATTGATTCTTTTTTCTAACCAAATAGAATTATTTATCCCTCCTAAAAAAGGAAAAAGTCATGTACTAAGAATAATTCGAGAATTAATAGAGTTTTCTCCCAAGAGTTACAATACTGACATTGCAGAAGCTTTCAAATTTCTATCTAATGTGATGAAAAAGAAGGCCATTGTCTTTATGTTATCTGATTTTATGGATGATGATTATGAAAGAACTTTAAAAATTGTAGGAAACAAACACGATATTACAGGTATTCGTGTGTATGACAAACACGACGAAGAGATCCCAAACCTTGGATTAGTTCCTATGGTAGATTCAGAAACAAATACTGTACAACTTGTAAACACTGCTTCAAAAAAGATTAGAAACAATTATAAAACATCAGCAATTAAGATGTCTAATTATTTTAAAACAACTTTCAAGAAAAGTGGTTCAGGAACCATTGATACAAGAGTTGATGAAGACTATGTGAAAAAATTATTAGGATACTTTAAACACAAAGGAAAATAAAAATATGAGCGCTAGAATTTTTTTATTTTTTTCATTAATTTCCTACCTGGCTTTTCCGCAAAAGGTTATTGTTAAATCTGATACCACCAACATTAGAATTGGTGAACAGTTTATGTATCAAATTAACATAAATGACACCGCTAATGTAATTTTGCCTGAAAAAATTGAAAATTTAAAAAGCTTAGAAGTTGTAAATGATATTGAGGTTGATACTTTAAAGAATACTTTGATTAAAAAATATGTAATGACCGGGTTTGATAGTGGTGCATTTTATATCCCATCTCAACAGATATTTATTAAGAACAGAGCTTATATTACAGATTCTATTTTAATTAATGTAGCCACCATTGCCATAGATACAACCAAACAAAAATTATTTCCAATCAAGGCTATTCAGAGCGAGCCATTGGTCTATGATGACTTTAAACCTTACATAATCTGGGTAATTCTAATTTTAATCCTGATTGCTGTTTTTGTCTATTATTTTGTTTTTAGAAAAAAACCTATAGTTGACCAGGAAGAGCCTCTTGTTCAGATTCCTCCTTATGATGAGGCCATCGAAAAGCTTAAAAAGCTAGACAATAAATTACTTTGGCAAAATAATCAGATCAAAAAATATTATAGTGAGCTTACCGAAATTATCAGAGATTTTATTGAAAAAGAATTAAAAATACCTGCATTAGAAATTACCACACAAGAACTAATTGAAGCCCTCTCTAATCTAGATAAATCTGAGACTTTACAAATTGACAAAGAAACTACAAGAAAATTAAATTCTCTTTTAAGTGAAGCTGATTTAGTAAAATTTGCAAAATCGACACCACTTTCTCACGAAATTGAGGATGACAGAAAAGATGCAGAAAATATTTTAAATGACTTAAAACCCTTAATAATAGAAGAAGCTGAGAATGATGAATTGGAATAACTTTGAATTTAACAACCCTGAGTTCTTGTGGCTGCTAGCGTTAATTCCGTTCATAGCCACTTGGTTTTTTCTTGTGAGAAAAAAAGAAACAGCTACACTAACCGTTTCTAGTCTAAAAGGATTTAATACAACATCTAGTTTTTTACCTAAACTGAAACCTTTATTACCCATCATTAGATTAATATCTCTTACGCTTTTAATAATTGCATTAGCCAGACCAAGAAATGTTGCCGTAAGTAAAAAAGTTAAAGCTAACAGAGGAATCGATATTGTAATGGCCATTGATGTATCTGCTAGCATGCTTGCAAGAGATTTGAAGCCTAATAGGTTAGAAGCTCTAAAGGTAGTAGCTACAAATTTTGTGAATAGAAGACCTAATGATCGTATAGGAATAGTTGTGTATGCTGGAGAAAGTTTTACTCAAACCCCTATTACAAGTGATAAGGGCATTACTAGAAGAACAATTTCGGAAATTAAATGGGGTCAGCTGGAAGGCGGTACGGCCATAGGAATGGGATTAGGTTCTGCAGTAAATAGGTTGAAGGAAAGTGAAGCCAAAAGTAAAGTTATTATTTTACTAACAGACGGAGTTAATAATTCTGGTTTTGTAGATCCAAAAACAGCTACTGAACTAGCAAAAGAATTAAACATAAAGGTTTATACTGTAGGGATTGGAACTAATGGTATGGCTGATTTTCCTTTTAGCAAAGATGCTAGAGGAAGATTACAGTTCCGAAAACAACAAGTAGAGATAGACGAAGAATTATTGCAGTTTATAGCTAGTGAAACTCAAGGTCAATATTTTAGAGCCACAGACAATTCTGAGCTTCAAGAAATTTATGACGAAATTGATACGCTAGAAAAAACAAAGATTGAAGAGTTTAAATATTACAATTATCAAGAAAAATATAGGTATTTATTATTTTTCGCAGGAGGATTATTGTTGTTAGAATTTATATTAAAAAACACCCTTTTTAGAAGTTTTATATAATGTTATACAGACTAGAAGAACCAATATACTTTTACCTATTTGCTATAATTCCAGTAATTATTGTGATCTTTCTTTTAGTGTCTTTATGGAAAAAAAGAACTCAAAATAAATTTGCGTCTTCAGGGTTATTATCTAAACTTGCGCCTAATATTTCTGTTTTTAAATCCATTCTTAAACTTTCATTTTTCTTAATAGGGATTTCATTCTTAATTCTAGCTTTGGTTAATCCTAAGATAGGGACTAAGCTGAAAACAGTAAAAAGAGAAGGTGTAGATGTTGTTTTTGCACTAGATGTGTCTAAGAGTATGTTAGCAGAAGACATTGCGCCAAACAGACTAGAAAAATCAAAACAAATTATTTCTAAAATTATTGATAAATTAGGAAGTGATCGTGTAGGTATTATCATTTATGCTGGAAATGCATATCCTCTTTTACCAATTACAACCGATCATGGTGCGGCTAAAATGTTTCTCCAAAGCGCAAATCCTGATCTAGTATCAAGCCAAGGAACAGCAATTAATGATGCGTTAGATTTGGCCAAAACATACTATAACAACGATGATCAAACAAATCGTTTTTTAATTATTATCTCGGATGGAGAAGATCATCAAGAAGAAACTAAACAAATCGCACAAAATATTTCTAATGATGGAATTAAAGTGTACACCATAGGAGTAGGAACTGAGAAAGGAGCTCCTATTCCTATGAAGATAAATGGTTCGTTAATAGGATATAAAAAATATAAGGGAGAAACTGTTTTAACAAAACGAAACCCAATACTTTTAAAAGGTGTTGCTGACGCAGCTAGTGGAGTTTATATTGATGGTAATTTAACTGACAAACCCGTAAAAGCAATTGAGGATATTATTGGTAATGCACAGAAAACGGCATTTGAAACCAAACAATTCTCTGACTATAAAGATCAATTTCAGTGGTTTTTAGGAATTGGTATATTATTTTTATTAATAGATGTTTTTTTCTTAGACAAGAAAACCAAATGGCTAAAAAAAGTAGATTTATTTAACGAAAAAGAAAATTAACTAGATGAAGAAACTCATATCAATATCTGTATTTATTTCAATGATGCTGTCTTCTTTGGTTATGTATTCCCAAAAAGATTCTATTTCACTTCAAAGAGAGGCTAGAAAGTTAGTTAGAGAGGGAAATAAACTCTACAACCAAAAAAAATATGCAGATGCCACTATTTCATACAAAAAAGCGCTAGAAAAAAATAGTTCCTACACAAAAGCAACCTACAACTTGGGAAATTCATTATTTCAAGAAAAGAATTTTAAAGAAGCTATTCCTCAATACAAAATTTTGACTGAGAACTCAGAAGATTCATTTGAGAAAGCTGAAAGTTATCATAATATTGGTAATGCGATGATGGAAGAAAAAAATTATCAAGGAGCAGTAGATGCCTATAAAAATTCTCTTCGTAAAAATCCAAATGATGATGAAACTAGATATAATCTAGCTATTGCACAAAAGCTTCTTGAAAAAGAAAAAAATAAAGACAAAAATAAAGACAAAGACAAGAATAAAGACAAGAACAAGGACAAGAACAAAGACAAGGACAAGGACAAGGACAAGGACAAAAAAGAGGGAGACGATAAAGATAAAAAAGATCCAAAAAAAGAAAACGATAAAGACGGAGATCAGAAGAAAAAAAAGGACCAAAAAAACAATGAAAAGAAAAAACAAAAACCTCAACAAGGCAAGATGTCTCCTGAACAAATTAAACAATTGTTAGAAAGTCTAAAAAACGAAGAAAAGAAAACACAAAAAAAATTAAACGCAAAAAAAGCTAAAGGTTCAAAAATTAAACAAGAAAAAGATTGGTAAATTTTATATTTGTCAATCGTTAGAAAGTAACATGAAGAAGATTTATTACATTTTCACCTTATGCATTCTTTTGAGCACGTCCATGTATGCTCAAACACCAGAGCTAGTTGCTTCAGTAAGCAAAAACAAACTAGGGCTTAACCAAAGAGTAAGAATTCAGTTTACGGTTAATAAGCAAGGAGCGGATGATTTTACTCCTCCAAACTTTAAAAATTTCCAAATTGTAAGTGGCCCAAGCCAATCTATTAGCCAGTCATGGATTAATGGAAAGGAAAGTTTTTCTCAATCGTATACTTACATTATAAAACCTCTCAAAAAAGGAGAATTTTTAATCCCTGCTGCTAGTATAAAACTAAATGAAAAAAGAATAAAATCTAAACCTATTAAAATTATTGTTTTAGACCCTGTTGAAATTCCAAAAGATCCTAATGACCCTAATTACATAGCTCAACAGAATATTCATTTAGTAGCCGAAATATCTAAATCTAATCCATATGTAGGTGAAGGTATATATGTTGAGTATAGACTATATGTTAGCCAAAATATTAGTGTACGAGACTTTTCATACACAGAATCTCCCCAATACAATGGTTTTTGGAATCAGGATATTAAAATAAAAGGATTAACGACCAAAAACGGAACCTATAATGGGGAACAATACAGATATGTTGTTTTACAAAAGGCACTATTAATACCAACAAAGTCTGGAAAACTTACTATTGATCCTATAAAAATGGATATTGTTATTGGTGTACCAACTGGTAGAGGAGATTTTTTTGGAAATCCAATTGTTAGAAATATTACTAGGAGTTTTGAATCAGCAAAAAAATATGTACGGTCTAAAGAACTTCCATTAATTAATAAACCAGAGAGTTTTAATGGTGCAGTAGGAGATTTTAATTTTATTGTTACCTCTAGCAAAGATATTTTGAAATCTAATGAGACGGCAACTATTTCAATGAAGGTAATAGGAAAAGGAAATTTAAAATTATTTGAATTACCTGAAATAAAAACACCTTCTGAACTAGAGGTATTTACTCCAGAACAAAAGGAGAAAATAAAAATAAGCTCCAGAGGAATTAGAGGTTCCATAACAAAAAATTATACGGTTGTTCCTCAATACAAAGGAAAATATAAAATTCCTAGTACTGAATTTTCATATTTTGACCTCACAGAAAAAAAATATGTGACTTTAAAATCAGAAGATTTATTTGTAGATGTTCTAGAAGGTAAAGTATTAGTTACAGATTCTGATGTCTCCATAAATTCAAAAAAAGATATTGTAGTTACTGGTTCAAATTTTAGATACATACAAACCAGCAGTTCATTTAATCCTATTTACAAGACAAATTTCTACACATCTGACTTTTATTATTACATTTTAATACTTCCTTTACTTTTTATGCCTCTCGGAATTATAATAGGAAAAAGGAATAAAGCAAGGAATAATGATGTTTTAGGAAATAAGTTGCGTAAGGCTGACCGATTAGCAAAAAAATATTTATCTGAAGCAAAAAAACAATTGGGGACTAAAGAGGCATTTTATGTAGCGCTGGAGAAGGCACTTCATAATTATTTAAAAGGCAAACTTAGAATTGAAACTTCTGATATTAGTAAGGAAAAAATTACTGAACTATTAAAAAATAAATTGATTGACAAGAGTGATATAAACTCATTTATCCAAGTTTTTAATAGTTGTGATATGGCAAGATACTCTCCTGTATCAGATGTTGAAA
>JABAZK010000085.1 GCA_018608485.1 Flavobacteriaceae bacterium
GAGCGAAAAAAGAAAAAGAAAATAATTCCTGTTATAAAAAGTGCTCCTAGTACAAATAATTGTATTTCATCAATAATATTTTGAGCATTTATTGTTCTTATATACGGCATTCCAGAAATACGAACATCTAAGTTGTTTTCTTTTTCAAATCGATCAATAATGGGTATTAACTTATCAAATACAAAAGCTTTTCTAACTGGAGTATTTACAATTTCTTTATCTATATAAATAGCTGTTTGTATGGTTCCAGTTTTTTTATTGTATAAGAGGTTATCATAAAATGGGAGCTTTTCAAATAGCTCTTTCTTAATTGAATTTACTTTTTCTTGAGAGGTGATTTTTTTTTCATATATAGACTCTAAAACAAACTTTCTGTTTTTTGTGTCTTTTTTTAATTTTTTCACATCGGCTATAGACAATGTAAATTCTACCTCAGGCAAAGAATCAAAAGATTTTGCAAGTGAGTTCCAGGCATTAAATTTATCAGTTGTAAAAACAGAAGAATCTTTTACTGCAAGCAAGACTAAATTTCCTTCCTCGCCAAAAATTTCAAGAAATTTATTGTACTGTATATTTACTTCGTGATTTTCAGGTAATAGGTTTGCTTCTGTATAAGAAAACCTCATGTTTTTCATTTGAAAAACTAAGAGAGTAGTAATAATAGCAATTAAAATGAGTATTAAGTATCTGTTTTTTAAGATAATCCTTGATACTCTAGTCCAGAAGTTCATTGCTATGTTAGATTAAATTGAAGGTGTAATTCCATAATTATGTATGCACTTGCTTAAAATTAATTTTAAACAGTCATAATTTCTTTTTCTTTCATAGCTAAAAGCTCCTCAGTCTTTTTTACAAAATCATCTGTAAGTTGCTGAATATCTACCTCTATATTTTTTTTTAAATCATCAGAGATATCTAATTTTTTAATTTCGTTATTAGCTTCTTTTCTGGCATTTCTTATACCAACTTTTGAATGTTCTGCCTCTCCTTTTGCTTGTTTAGCTAAACCTCTTCTTCTTTCCTCTGTTAAAGGAGGTACGTTAATAATAATATTTTCACCATTATTCATAGGGTTAAAACCAATATTAGCTTTCATAATTGCCTTTTCAATTTCTGCTAACATTTGTTTTTCCCATGGTTGAATACTTATAGTTCTAGCATCTGGGGTGTTTACATTTGCAACTTGTCCTAAAGGTGTTTGAGAGCCATAATAATCAACCATAATATTAGATAGCATAGAAGGAGAAGCTTTTCCAGCTCTGATAGTTCTTAATTCTTTAATTAAAAAATCGATAGCTCCTTCCATTTGTTCTTTTGCAGAATCTACAATAAATTCTATTTCTTCATTCATTTCTATATGGTTATTTTAGTGATTGACGATGGTTCCAATTTGTTCTCCTGAAATTAATTTAAGAAGATTTCCATTTGTATTCATATCAAAAACTATGATAGGGAGTTTATTTTCTTCACTTAAAGTAAATGCAGTCATATCCATTACTTTTAAGCCTTTACTAATTACATCTTTAAAAGTTATGGTATTAAATTTTACAGCAGTTTTATCTTTTTCTGGATCTGTATTGTAGATGCCATCTACTCGAGTCCCTTTTAAAATTGCATCAGCGTTTATTTCGATAGCTCTAAGGACAGCTGCAGTATCAGTTGTAAAATATGGATTACCTGTACCAGCGCCAAAAATCACTACTCTTCCTTTTTCTAAATGTCTAATAGCCTTTCTTTTTATGTAAGGCTCTGCAATTTCTTTTATTTGAATAGCCGTTTGTAATCTAGTATACACCCCTTCGTCTTCCAATGCACTTTGTAAAGCTAGGCCATTAATACAGGTAGCTAACATTCCCATATGATCACCCTGAACACGATCCATTCCATTACTAGCTCCTGAAACACCTCTGAAAATATTTCCACCACCAATAACTATAGCTAGTTCAATGCCTTTATCAGTTACTTCTTTAATTTCTTTTGCATATTCTTTAAGGCGATTAGGATCAATACCATATTGTCTATCTCCCATAAGTGCTTCACCACTTAATTTTAAAAGTACTCTTTTGTATTGCATATTTTTGAAAGTTACACAAAATTAAGCATTTTTTTTCTTTTCTAGAATGCTTGTTAGCATGAAAAAACCTCGTTAGTTTCCTGAAATCAATTCAGTCACTAACGAGGTTTATGGGTTGTATCTTTTGTATGCTAGAGAGACTCTAGTTTACATAAAAAACATATTATCCTAAGGCAACACGTTTAAATCCTGTTACGCTTACATCTCCAATAGTTTTTACATAATCAGCAACACTTTGCTTACTATCTTTAATGAATACTTGATTAACTAAAGTATTGTCTTTAAAGAAACGTTTTATTTTTCCTTTAGCAATGTTTTCTAACATAGCCTCAGGTTTACCTTCTGCTCTTAATTGGTCTTTTGCAATTTCAATTTCTTTTTCAATAATAGAAGCATCAACCTCATTTTCGTTTAAAGCAATTGGATTCATTGCAGCAGCTTGCATGGCAACATCTTTAGCAACAACGTCAGCTCCTTTAGAAGCAGCTGATAAGCCTACGATGGTAGCTATTTTGTTTCCAGCATGTATGTAAGAACCAACAAATGCTGCTTCTACTTTTTCAAAAGCATTGATTTGAAGTTTTTCTCCAATAACTCCTGTTTGTTCAATCAATTT
>JABAZK010000055.1 GCA_018608485.1 Flavobacteriaceae bacterium
GATTAACTTCAAGACCATATTCTTTTGCGGATGATTTTAAGAAATGCCAAAAACCGGCTGCTCCTGCAGGAGATGAATTATTTTCTAAACCACTCTCTGCTACAGCCAAATATTTAAAATCGTCAGGTATTCCATATTTTTTCAACAATGGTTCTATTAAAGGAAAATATTTATGAGCTCTTTTTATTAATAACAATCCGTTAGACTGCCAATAAGTATTTACTAATAATTCTCTATCCATCCGTTCTTTTATGTCATCTAGTTCTGTAGGAACTTTTTCTCCAGCAAACAATAATCCATTTGGAATTTTTAAAGCTCTAATATTATAGGTAGAAGAGGTGTTTTTTTCTATGGTTTTGTCAGAAAGATTAACAGCATTAAAAAATATAATTGAGAGTATAAATATGAGCATTAATAATAATGGTCGAGTTGTTTTTTTCATAGTGATCTCCTAAAAGTTAATTAAAAATTAAATTTAAGAAAATACACACAAAACTTCAAGTTAAATTCTTGCAAATTATGGTAGAAATCTCATTAGCTTTTAATAAAATCATCACATGAGAACCATTATTAATTTGAGTAAAATTATGAATATGCTTCGAAGGAAAAACATGATCATTATTTCCATGAATGTGTAAAATATTTTCAGGAATTTTATCTTGTTGCCAATGGAGTAAAGTATAAATGGCCCATTTTAAGTATAAAGCATCATTAACCGATAAATACAAGGTATATAAATCAGCTCTTTTCTTGAGAAAATCTCCTAAGAAATATTTTTTATACTTATCAAAATTTTCAATGATTTTAGTGGGAAAAAATTTATATGCTTTGGTTTTTTGTAGCAGTTTTAATCTGTTTGGAAATTCATGATGACTTTTAATACTTGACACCAAAATTATTTTCTTAACAGTAATAATTTTCGCAATTTCTTGCACTAAAACACCCCCAAATGACACTCCTAATAAAACAGGGTTTTGATGTTTAATTTCATTAGCCATTCTTCGTGCATAATCTTGGATTGACTCATCTTCTGATACAGGTATTTTCCACTCTAAAAGATGAATCTCAAATCGATCTTTTGGAAGTGAAATATGTTCAAATATCCTGGAGTTAGCACCCAAGCCGGGCATAAAATAGATTTGTATCTTTTTCATAAACAGAACGTTATGTTACAGATGGCGAGATCAACTCGCTTATAAAATCAAACCGTACTAAACCATCCTCATCAATTTTAGTCAGTGAAATTTGTTGTAATGTGTTCACTAAGTCAGGATTCCATGGTGTTTTTACTTTTACATAATTTTCAGTAAAGCCATGAATATATCCTTCTTTATTTTCACTTTCAAATAAAACTGTTGAAGAATTCCCTATCTGACTTTCATAAAAAGCTCTGCGTTTTTTTACAGACAAACCCCGTAACATTTTACTGCGTTTTGCTCTTACTTTTTTAGGAACAATTCCTTCCATTAAAACAGCTTCTGTATTTGGTCTTTCAGAATAGGTAAAAACGTGTAAATAGGAGATGTTTAGATCATTTAAGTAGTTGTAAGTCTCTAAAAAATGCTCATCAGTTTCACCAGGAAAACCAACAATAACATCTACACCAATACATGCGTTTGGCATTATTTGTTTAATTCTACGAACTCTATTGGTATAAGTATCTCTTAAATAACGACGTTTCATTAATTTTAATAAATCGTCGCTTCCACTTTGTAAAGGAATATGAAAATGAGGAACAAAAGTTTTGGAATCAGCTACAAAATCAATGGTTTCATCTTTTAATAAATTTGGCTCAATTGATGAAATTCTTAAACGATGTATGCCCTCTACCTTGTCCAACTCCTTTACTAATTCTAAAAAAGTATGTTCGTGTTTTTTATTTCCAAATTCGCCTTTTCCGTAATCCCCTATATTTACTCCAGTTAAAACAATTTCTTTGATACCTCTTTTAGAAATTTCTTGAGCGTTAGTCAATACATTCTCTAGGGTATCACTTCTAGAAATCCCTCTAGCTAAAGGAATTGTACAATACGTACATTTATAATCACAACCATCTTGTACTTTTAAAAAAGCTCGAGTTCTATCACCAATAGAGTAAGACCCCACATAAAAATCGGCATCAGAAATTTCACAAGAATGAACTTCACCATGTTGGTTTTTGGTCAGGTCGTTGATGTAACTTGTTACATTAAATTTTTCAGTAGCTCCTAAAACTAAGTCAACTCCATCAACAGCAGCTAACTCCTCAGGTTTTAACTGTGCATAACAACCAACAGCAATAAGAAACGCCTCTTCATTTTTCTTTAGGGCGTTTTTAACGATTGATTTAAAGCGTTTATCTGCATTATCTGTAACTGAACAAGTATTAATTACATATACATCTGCCTTTTCGTTGAAATCTACACGGTTAAAGCCTTCGTTAACAAAACTACGAGCTATTGTAGATGTTTCTGAAAAGTTTAGCTTACATCCTAAGGTATAAAATGCTACTTTTTTATCTGCATTCATTCTTGTACATTTAAAGGCGTACAAAGTTACAATAATTCTGAAAAGATACATGAAGAGTCAAATCATTTTTGAAACGGAAATATTGCTTGTTAGGAGGCTAAAAATGAGTGATATAAAACCATATCATGAGATGCAAAGCAATCCAAAAGTGATGCAATATGTTATTGGAGAAGTTCAA
>JABAZK010000110.1 GCA_018608485.1 Flavobacteriaceae bacterium
ACACCACTAAGTGCTCCAGCAATACCATAACCTACTTTTACCATCCACCAATAGATAGCACCAAAAATACCTTCTCTTCGCTTTCCTGTATTTATTTCATCAATATCAATAACATCTGCAGTCATAGACATCATAATGGTAAATAAACTTCCAATACCAAAAGAAAAGAAAGGCAATGCAATAATATACATCCATGGTTTTCCTGGAATAAATAAGAAATAAAGCATAATATACCCTACCAATGAAATTGATTGTGATAACATAAAAGCTTTTTTCTTCCCTAGTTTTTTTGACATCCAAGCCACACCAGGAATAACAATAAAAGTAGTTCCTAATGCTCCTAAACATCCAAACATAGAAACCCAGATTCCGCTGGCACCAGCATCACCGTTAAATAATTTATATACAATTACAAAAAAAGTAAGTGCAGCTACTGTGTTAAAGGCATTAAATATTAAAAAAGTAGCTCCACATAATTTTCGAAATTCTTTGATTTTAAATGCAGCTACAAAACTTTCAAATATTTTCATTAAACTATTTCCAATATTGGATGAGTTTAAAGGCTCATAGTCTTCGTCTAATGTTGAGTTACTTTTTATAAAAATTGCAGGGACCATAGCGCAAATAGCGCAGGGTATCGCAACCCAAATTGCCAATTCTTTTACAGCAACATCTGCAGAAGGGAACCAACTTTCATCATACATAATAATCCAAAACAAAGGGGCAATTACCCATGCCCATTGCCCAATAAATTGGGCTATTGCCATAATGTTTGTGCGTTCATGAAAATCATCACTCATTTCATATCCCATGGCTACATAAGGAACACTAAAAATAGTTAGACCTAAATAAAATACTAAAGACCACAAGAAGAAATACCAAAAGTTATATTCTACTCCATCAGCCTTACTCAACTGCCACATAAAAATATAGGCAAGACCCATAAGGATACCTCCAATTAGAACATATTGTCTACGTCTTCCCCATTTAGATTTTGTATTGTCTGAAATAAAGCCCATAATTGGATCAGTAATTGCATCAAAAATCCTAGGGAAAAGAAATACTAAAGACCACATCCAGCCAGAAAAACCTAAATCTTCAACCAAAACAACCATAAAGATTCCTAAGATGGCTGGAAACATTTGGTTGGCTAGCATCCCAAAACCAAAGGCTATTTTTTGTCCCATAGGGACTTTACTTGTTCTAGACATAATTATTAAATCGTATTAATTAATATTGTTTGTATTGCTTGCGCGTTTATTGAAATGGTAGTTACTTCTGATCCTAATGAAAGCTGAAAACTTTTTTGAGTTGTTCCTTCATTAAAAATGACCACGGCAATTGATCCATCAGTATTTTTTGCAGCAGTAACCATTAAATCTTCATCTGATTTTTTGACCTCTATAATTTCAGCTTGAGGTCTAATATATTTACTGAAATGTGCCATCGTATAATAAATAGGGGTAAAGTAAACCTCGTCTTTTTCTGGATCTACAATTACAGGAGCCACGCACCAGTTTTTAAACCAGTTTGGACCTCCCTGAGTGTCTAAAACCATATTCCAGTCTACCCAACCATCTACCCAGTTATTTAGACATCCAATAATGTCTCTAGCATACCTGTTTACAGGTGCATATTTAGGGTGAAGATGTTTGTCTTTCTCAGAAGCCCAGTCCCATCCCCAGTCTGTTGCTTCTTTACTCCAGTACCAATCATCGTCTTGCCATTTAGGGATTTCAGAATCTACACAACCCTCTGTTTCTATTAAGTATTTGTTTGGAGCTTTGTTGTGTGCATATTGAAGTGCTTCAGGGAAAAAATCATAGGTGCTTTCATACCAATGAATAGCGGTACCATCAAAATATTTAGAAGAGTTATCATCTCTATACATTTCATCTACCCATTCTTGTAAACCAGCTCTATTTTGGTCGTAACCTAAGATTATTTTATTTCCATAACCATCTTTTTCTAATTTTGGACCTAAATGAAATTGAACAAAATCAGTCATTTCTTTTGGAGTATAGTGCATGCTTTCCCAATTACCTCCATTACCATGTGGCTCGTTTTCTACTGTAAACCCCCATATATCTATACCTTCAGCTTTGTACGCAGTTAAGTATTTTGAGAAAAATAACGCCCAGGTATCATAATATTTAGGGAGTAATTTTCCACCAACCCACTTATTATTATCTTTCATCCAAGGAGCAGCAGACCAAGGTGATGCTATAATTTGGAAGCCATCTTCAGAAATTTTCATGGCGTCTTTAATCATTGGAATAAGATCGTCTTTGTCTTCTTGGATAGAAAAATGCTCAAGCTCTATGTCATTCTCAACAGGAGAATATGAATAGTTTGATAGCGAAAAATCACATGAGTTCATGTGTGTTCTAGTCAATGAATAGTTAGCTCCTTCTTTTGAAAAATAGGCATTCAATATTGTATCACGATTTTTAGCACTTAATTTATTTAACAAGTAGGCTGAAGATTCTGTAAAAGACCCTCCAAACCCTGTAATTTTTTGATATGTTTTTTCTGGGTTGATCCGAATAGAAGAAACTTCACTAGCTTCAGTAAAGTTTTTTACCGGGCTTAATTTATTTCCATTTTTTGAAGTTTCTATAACATTTACCGATAAAGATTTTTCTGATGTGCAAGAGAGGACACTCATAAAGATTAGTG
>JABAZK010000139.1 GCA_018608485.1 Flavobacteriaceae bacterium
GAAAGCAGTTTAATATTTCCTCCATCACTTTCTAGGAAAGGACGAATTTCACTCAATGCTTTTTCAACGTTTTGTAGTGTTTCTTGTGTTGTCATAAACTTACTTTTTTACAGTGCTACAACCACTCATTGTTGTAATTCTTACAACTTCTGTAGGTGGTAAGTTAGCATTTCTTTTTAGTAATTCTGAAATCATTTCTTTGGTTAAAGTCGCAAATGCATTTTCTAAAGATGTATTTTCTTGTAATGCAACTGGATGTCCAACATCACCAGCTTCTCTAATACTCTGTACCAAAGGAATTTCTCCTAGAAATTTTGTGTTAATATCTTCTGCCAAGTGTTTTGCACCATCTTTGCCAAAGATATAATATTTATTATCAGGGAGTTCTTCAGGTGTAAAGTAAGCCATGTTTTCAATGATTCCTAAAACAGGAACCTGAATACTTTCTTGTTGAAACATAGCAACTCCTTTTTTTGCATCAGCTAACGCAATAGTTTGTGGAGTACTTACAATAACAGCGCCATTAATTGGTAATGCTTGTACTATAGATAAATGAACATCTCCAGTTCCAGGCGGTAAATCAATTAAAAGAAAGTCTAGCTCACCCCAATCTGCATCAAAAATTAGTTGGTTTAATGCCTTTGAAGCCATTGGTCCTCTCCAGATAACCGCTTGATTAGGGTTTGTAAAGAATCCAAGTGATAGTAACTTTACGCCATAGTTTTCTATTGGCTTCATTTTAGAACGACCTTCTATTTTAACTGAAATTGGTCTTTCTTTTTCTACATCAAACATCAAATGCATTGAAGGGCCATAAATATCTGCATCTAATATGCCTACTTTGAAGCCCATTTTTGACAAGCTAACCGCCATATTGGCTGTGATGGTAGATTTTCCTACACCACCCTTACCTGAAGCAATTGCAATAATATTTTTTATAGATGGGATTTTTTTTCCTTTAATAAGAGTTGATTTTTCTTCTTTTTTTGGAGCAGCAGAAGTTTTTACATTTACTTTCACATCAATTTTTTCATCTACTTTTGAAAGGATTGCTTTTTTAATTTCTGACTCAACTTTCTTTTTTGCTTGCAATGTTGGATTACTGATAGCTACATCAACAATAACTTCATTACCAAATACAACTAGATTGCTAATGTTTTTGTTTTCAACAAGGCTTTTTCCCTCACCTGGTTCAGTAATTGTGTCTAGTGCGTTGTATATATCTTGCTTTGTAAAAGACATGTATTTTTATAATTTATACTATTTTGCAAAGATAACGCTAAAGCTTTAGATACAAAAGGAAGTAAATTTCAAATCTATCAAAAAGAAATGAGTCAATTTCTAAGGGAGTTCCTTCATTGGATTCCAAAAAACTTTTTCTAATTCTTGAATTTGATTATCAATAACAATGATCCCCTCATTTTCTAATAGCTGTTGCATCAGATTAGTTCCGTTAAAGTGATGTTTTCCGGTTAGAATTCCATTTTTATTGACTACTCTGTGAGCAGGAACCTCTTTTTTTTGCGCGTGAGAATTATTCATGGCCCAGCCAACCATCCTTGAAGATCTAGCTGCTCCCAAATAGTTGGCAATACTTCCATAACTGGTAACCTTTCCATAAGGTATTAAACGAGCTACTTGATAAACTTTTTCGAAAAAATTATCGGATTCTTTCATTAAGGAAAGATATAAAAAATGAATTCTTCAAAGAAAGAAAAGATTGAATTTGTCTAGAAATTCAATTTAAATTTGATGTAAGTAATTGCTTTGCCTTTTTCTAAGTATTTCTTCTCGTAAAAGGTTTGAGTTCCAGTTACCTCATCTGGTGAGTAATAGTCTTTATAAACATCATGGTTAGCATGAACTATTTCATGACCCTCTCCATGCAGCAACCCTAGGGTATAGCCATGCATAAACTCACTATCAGTTTTAAGATTTATAACACCATCCTTCTTTAAAATATGGTCATATTTTTTTAGAAAAGCATGATTAGTCATTCGGTGTTTAGTGCGCTTATACTTGATCTGAGGGTCGGGAAATGTAATCCAAATTTCATCAACTTCTTCTTTATCAAAAATAAAATCAACTAATTCTATTTGAGTTCTAACAAAGGCAACATTTCCTAAATTATCTTCTAAAGCGGTTTTAGCTCCTCTCCAAAATCTGGCTCCCTTAATATCGATACCAATGAAGTTTTTGTCTGGATTTTTCTTTGCTAAATCAATAGTGTATTCCCCTTTGCCACAACCTAGTTCAATAACAATTGGGTGGGTGTTTTTAAAAAAAGAATGCCATTTCCCTTTGAACGAAAAGTTGTCTAAGACTTCTTCTCTAGATGGTTGAATGACATTGGTGAACGTTTCATTTTCATTGAAACGTTTTAGTTTATTTTTACTCCCCAAAATAATAGTTAATTAGGCACGATCTTCTGTACCTTCTTTTACAAATCTACGAGATTCTTTCATCCAATAAGCCAGAAGAACAAAAAGGATAAGTAAAAAAAGCCAGTTTATAGTATTAGCTTTCCACCAGCCGAAATCTTGTAAGGCTATTGCTCGAATTGTGTTAAAAGGCATAAATAACACATCTGTGAATAATTCACCAATCCATTTAAAAATATTGAATGCTATCATATCTTAAAGTATATTTACGGTACAAAAATATAAAA
>JABAZK010000164.1 GCA_018608485.1 Flavobacteriaceae bacterium
GCTGGTGCCTATTGTTTTTCTATGGCATCAAATTACAATTCAAGATACAGACCCGCAGAAGTAATGATCTATAATAATGATGATTATTTAATTAGAGAAAGGGAAACTTTTGAAGATCTTGTAAAAAATCAAAAAATTATTGAATTTTAGGTACTAATCTTATTACTTTTATTTTTACTAAATAAATTAATGAGATTACAACTTTCTACTAATTCAGACATCCACAAAATCCTGCATATTATTAATGATGCAAAAGTGTATCTAAAATCTCAAAAAATAGATCAATGGCAGCACGGGTACCCAAATAAATCACAAATAGAAAGGGATATAGACAATAACGAAAGTTATGTGCTTACAAATGATGCTAATCAGGTAATAGCTACATCCATGTTTAGTATACGTCCTGAGCCTACTTATAAATTTATTGATGGGAAGTGGAAAATTAAAGAGTCTGAAAAGTATGGCGTAATACACAGATTAGCCATAGATAAAAATCACAGAAAAAAAGGAATAGCCTCATTTATATTAAATGAGTTTCATCAACAATTAATTAAACAACAAATTAGAAGTTTAAAGATAGATACCCATGAAGACAATCATGAAATGCAATATTTAGTAAAAAAATTAGGTTATGTATATTGCGGTATTATTTTCACCGAATACAATGCAAAAAGATTCGCATTTGAAAAAGTGATTTTTTAGATTATTTTGACTGTACAATTAATCAAAATTTATTAATTCCATAGATGAAGGTTTGTATTGCTGAAAAACCTAGTGTAGCTAGAGAAATTGCATCAATATTAGGAGCTAACTCAAAAAAAGAAGGGTATTATGAAGGAAACGGCTATGCTGTTACCTATACTTTTGGACATTTGTGTACCTTATTAGAACCCAAAGATTATAAGCCTCACTGGAAAAGCTGGGATTTAAATAATTTACCCATGCTGCCAGAACGCTTTACTACAAAAGTTACTAATGATTCTGGTATAAAAAAACAATTCAGCATTATAAAGACTTTATTTGAAAAAGCAACCCTTGTTATTAATTGTGGTGATGCCGGAACAGAAGGAGAACTCATTCAGCGTTGGGTAATTAATCAATGTGGCTATAAAGGAAAAGTAAAACGTTTATGGATTTCATCACTTACTCAAGAGGCTATTAACGAAGGATTTAAAAATTTGAGACCCTCTGAACACTATGACAACTTATACTATGCAGGTTTTTCAAGGGCAATTGGAGATTGGCTTTTGGGGTTAAATGCTACACGTTTATATACCGTAAAATATGGAGGCTATAAGCAAGTATTATCTGTTGGAAGAGTTCAAACTCCTACTCTGGCCATGTTGGTAAATCGTTTTAAAGAAATTACTAATTTTAAACCTCAACCCTATTGGGAACTTCAAACTAGCTACAGAAATACACTTTTTAATTATGAAGACGGACGTTTTCTTAAAAAAGAAGACGGACAAGTATTAGCAGATAAAGTAAAAAAATCTGATTTCGAAATTGTTTCAGTTACCAAAAAGAAAGGAAAAGAATACGCGCCAAAATTATTTGATTTAACCGGTCTTCAAGTCTATTGCAATAACAAATTTGGGTTTTCTGCAGATGAAACTTTAAAAATAGTTCAAAAATTATACGAAATGAAAGTAGTTACCTACCCAAGAGTTGATACTACTTTTTTGCCTAATGATATATATCCTAAGATTTCAGGAATTCTATCTAAGCTCACTAACTACAATCAACTAACAAAAGAGCTTTTGGGAAGTAAAATAAAGAAGTCTAAACGTGTTTTTGATGATAAAAAAGTCACAGATCACCACGCCATCATTCCTACAGGAATTCAAGGAAATTTACAATACAATCAACAGCAAGTATATGATATCATAACTCGGAGATTTATTGGAGTATTTTACCCAGATTCAGAGGTTTCTAATACAGCTGTGCTAGCTAAAGCAGCTGAAGTTCCCTTTAAAACAACCGGAAAAGAAATCTTAACTAAAGGCTGGCGAATTGTTTTTGAAAGAGAAGATAATACCATAAAAAAAGAACTAAATCAACAATCAATATTACCCACATTTATAAAGGGTGAAAAAGGAACTCACGAACCTTCATTTACCGAAAAAGAAACAAAACCACCTAGAAACTTTAGTGAAGCAAGTTTATTAAGGGCTATGGAAACCGCTGGAAAACAAGTAGATGACGATGAAATGAGAGAATTAATGAAAGAAAACGGTATTGGGAGACCTTCCACAAGAGCAAGTATTATAGAAACCTTGTTCAGAAGAAAATATATAGAGAGAAAAAAGAAGTTGGTACTACCTACCCAGACAGGAATTGATCTAATAAATTTAATTGACAATGAATTGTTAAAATCTGCTGAATTAACTGGACGCTGGGAAAAGCGTTTGAAAGAAATTGAACGAGGTGAGTTTAAAGCGGGAACTTTCATCAATAACATGAAGAAAATGGTGGATGAGTTGGTTTATGAGGTTCGTTCTAATAAAAGTAATGTCAGAATATCTCATACTCAAATTAATAAAAAAACGAAACAAAAAAAAGCAGTTCCTAAAAAACTAGTTGCAAATAAAAAATGTCCAAAATGCGATACAGGACAATTATTAAAAGGTTCAAAAGCTTTTGGGTGTTCTAATTACAATAATTCTTG
>JABAZK010000155.1 GCA_018608485.1 Flavobacteriaceae bacterium
CTAGTGATATTGTATATACTGCAGCTGTTTCTGGAGTTCCTGCAAATTTTTTAGGACCTAGTTTAAAAGCAATGGGTATTACTGAAGAGATGTTAAATAAAAAAGTAAAAGTAGATTTTGGCGAAGAGTTAACCGCCCAAGAAGACGAAGCCAAGGCATGGGCTACTATTTGGTCTGCTGGTCAGGGAGTTTCCACAATTAAAGATTCACCAAGTGTAAGCGATTTAATATCAAATCTAAAAAACGAATTTAAAGCCGCTATTGAAGAACAGCATACTTTGTTAGAAAGATATACATAACACTATCAGTACTTTTCTAGTTGCGTTTAATACTTTTAATAGCTTTCGAAATATCTGCTAAAGGTAATTTACAGGTACCATTTACGCAGACGTAAATTAATGTTTCACCTTCTATATATTTATATTCGAGTAGAGGTAATTCAGATTCTTTGTCTGAAGCTGATATTAATATATTTGGCAAGTATTTTTTAAATAATTCTTTAGTTACCGAATTTGCATTTTCTCCAACAACAGCAACCTCATAAAAAGGCTGTGTTAAATTTGTCATTAAATGCATCCAGTTAGAATATCCCAAAGGGTTTTTAGTGATTTCTATCTTTAAGTTATTTAACATTTGTTCTGAAATTTTAGTCATTTTTTTATCAGAAAAATAGTGACCAAGTTTAAACAAATTATTTCCAATGATTGAATTAGAGGAAGAGATGACACCATCAATAACTTCAGTTTTACGAGCTATTAAGTTAGGGTCTTCGTTAGATGTATAAAAAAACATTCCACTGGTTGAATCAAAAAAATGTGTAATTGTATACTCCATTATTTCTTTAGAAAGCAGCAACCATTTTTCATTTAGAGTGACCTCGTGTAGAGAAATAAAAGCTTGTATTACGGTAGCATAATCTTCTGCATATCCATTAATAGTACTCTTACCATTTTTAAAGTTTCGGTTTAGGCCTCCATCACCTCTTAATTGATTTTTAACAAGAAATTCTGCAATCTTTACAGCCTTGTCTAAATATTCATTATCATCAAAAGCTCTGTAAGCATCTATATATCCTTGAAGCATTAGGGCATTCCAAGAAGTCAGAATTTTATCGTCTAAATTTGGTTTGTTGCGTTTATTTCTAGCTAAAGTTAGGGTAGATTTCCAATCAGCGATCTTTTGCTTTAGCTCATCTTTAGTTAGTTTATTTTTTTTAGCAAATTCAGTCACAGATTGATCTCGGATTAAAACATAAAGATCATTTTCCCAAAATCCAGTAGTATTTACATTATAGTAGTTAGCAAATAGTTTATAATCTTTAATTAGAGCTTTTAATTCTTGTTTTGTCCAGGTGTAAAAAACACCCTCTTCTAATTCATTATTTTCATTTTTACTATCTGCGTCTAAAGATGAATAAAAAGCACCGTTATTAGCATTTAATTCATCATTTACAAAGGCAAGAGTTTCTTTAACAATATTTTTATAGAGTTCATTTTTATCTTGAAGATATGCCTTAGAATAAACACTTACTAGCTGAGCATTATCATATAACATTTTTTCAAAATGAGGAATGTGCCATCGATTATCTACAGAATATCTAGAAAACCCACCACCAATTTGATCATAAATACCTCCATATGCCATTTTAGTTAACGATTTTTTAATATACTTAAATAGTTCGGGTTCATTAAAGTGATACTGGTATCTAAGAAGGTAGTCTAAGGTATTTGGCATTGGAAATTTAGGAGCTCCTTTGAAGCCGCCATTAATCGTATCTAGCTGTTCTCTAGAGAGATTTATTCCAGCAATAATTTCTTCATTTTTGAAGACGGCCTCTTCTTTATTTAAGGTAATTAATTCAGAAGTTTGAATCCCTTCTGTTACTCTTTGGGCATATTCTTCAACTTTTTGAGGATTTTCTTTGTATAGTTTAGAAACATCCTTTAATATTTTAGACCATTGGTTTTTTGTGAAGTAGGTTCCTCCAAAAACTGGTCTTCCATCAGGAAGTGTAATACAGTTAAGAGGCCATCCTCCTTTACCTGTCATTAATTGAACAGCATTCATATATACTTTATCTACATCTGGTCTTTCTTCTCTATCTACTTTAATATTGATGAAATTATCATTCATTATTCTAGCAATAGAATCATTTTCAAAACTCTCTTCTTCCATTACATGGCACCAATGACATGAGGCGTAGCCTATAGAAATAACAATAAGTTTATTTTGTTCTTTTGCTTCCTCCAAGGAATTCTCATTCCAAGCCTTCCAGTTAACAGGATTGTATGCGTGTTGAAGTAGGTAAGGGCTTGTCTCATTTACAAGATCATTTCCCTTTTTAGAATCGTTTTTTGAACAAGCAAAACAAAGAAAAAGATATAGTAAGAATAAAGTAAGACGAGTTTTCATGAATACGAATTAGATTATAAGTTTTTAAAAGTAACAAAAATCAATTAAGTGCTAATAAACAGCAAAGAATAAAAAAGTGATTTCGGGAAAAATAGAGTATCAAATATCTTTAAAAGTAAAAATAAAAAACGCCCAAAATTTTAATTTTGGGCGTTTTAAAGGTCATTAAATTAAAGATAAATAAACTATTCTTTAATTAATTTTACACTTTTAGTTCCTTGCTCAGTGGTAATTCTTGCTATATAAAT
>JABAZK010000014.1 GCA_018608485.1 Flavobacteriaceae bacterium
CAAAACGATCTAGGTTCATTACTTTAGACCATGCGGCAACAAAATCATTTACAAATTTTTCGTTACCGTCATCTGCACCATAGACTTCACAAACAGCTCTTAGTTCTGTGTTAGATCCAAAAATTAAATCAGCACGTGTTCCAGTAAACTTAACAGCACCTGTTTTACGATCACGACCTTCAAATAGATTTTGATTATCTGAAGTTGCGCTCCAGGTAGTTTCTAAGTCTAAAACGTTTTTAAAGAAGTCATTTGATAAGCTTCCAACATAATGAGTAAATACACCATGATTTGATCCATCGTAATTAGTACCTAATACTCTAAGACCTCCAACTAAAACTGTCATTTCAGGAATAGATAGAGAAAGTAGATTTGCTTTATCAATTAATAAATCTTCAGCAGCAACATTTAAACCAGCTTTCATATAATTTCTAAATCCATCTGCTAAGGGTTCAAGATATCCAAAGGATGTAATATCTGTTTGTTCTTGAGATGCATCTCCTCTTCCTTGAGTAAATTGAATTGAAACATCATTTCCAGCTACTTTAGCTGCTTTTTCTATTCCAACATTTCCTCCAAGTACGATTAGATCAGCAATTGAAATTTCACCTTTGAAGTTTTTCTGAATCCCATAGTAAACAGACAATACTTTATTAAGTTGATATGGGTTATTTACTGCCCAGCTTTTTTGAGGTTCTAGTCGAATTCTACCTCCATTTGTACCTCCTCTTTTATCAGAATCTCTGTAAGTTGAAGCAGATGCCCAAGCTGTTGTAACCAATTGTGATATTGTTAAATCAGCATTAAGTATTAAAGCTTTTAAATCAGAAATATCTTGATCAGTTAATTTGTAGTCAGGTGTTGGAATAGGATCTTGCCAAACTAATTCTTCTTTTGGTACTTCAGGCCCTAGATATCTGTGAATAGGCCCCATATCTCTGTGAGTTAGTTTAAACCAGGCTCTTGCAAAAGCGTCTTCAAAAGCTTTATGATCTTTATGAAAACGTTTAGATATTTCTAGATATGCAGGATCTGTTTTAAGAGCCATATCTGCTGTAGACATCATTAAAGCTTGAGTTCCGTTTGCATCACCAGCTTTTGGAGCTCTTTCAGCATTCGATGCCGCAGTTGGAGTCCATTGATGAGCTCCAGCAGGACTTTTTGTTAATTCCCAATCATAATTTAGTAAAACATCAAAATATTGATCATCCCATTGTGTAGGATTTGGTGTCCATGCACCTTCTAAACCACTTGTAATAGTATCATCAAGCACACCACTCTGATATGAATTTTTCCAACCTGTACTCATTTCTTCAATGGAAGCACCATGAGGTTCCGCTCCTACATACTTGTCTGGATCTGCCGCACCGTGCGCTTTACCAAAAGTATGTCCACCGGCAACTAAAGCAACAGTTTCTTCATCATTCATAGCCATTCTACCAAAAGTAATTCTAATATCATGAGCTGATTTTAAAGGGTTTGGGTCTCCATTTGGACCTTCAGGGTTTACGTAAATTAATCCCATATGAACTGCACCTAGATGACCTTCTAATTCTCCATCGCTGGTATCATAACGATCATCATTGTCAAGCCAACCAGTTTCTGATCCCCAATAAATATCTTGTTCAGGCTCCCAAACATCTTCTCTTCCACCAGCAAAACCAAAAGTTGGAAATCCCATAGATTCTAATGCACAGTTTCCTGCTAAAACCATTAAGTCTGCCCAAGAAATTTTATTACCGTATTTCTTTTTTACTGGCCATAAAAGTAATCTAGCTTTGTCTAAGTTTCCATTATCTGGCCAACTATTTAGAGGAGCAAATCTATGAGTACCAGTACCTGCTCCACCACGTCCATCACCAACTCTGTAGGTTCCAGCACTGTGCCAAGCCATTCTAATCATAAACGGACCATAATGCCCATAATCTGCTGGCCACCAATCTTGAGAATTTGTCATCAAGTTAATGACATCTTTTTTGAGTTCCTTAAAATTGATACTATTAAAAGCTTTTGCATAATCAAATTCATCTCCCATTGGATTTGATTTTGATGCATGTTGGCGTAAAATGTTTAATTTTAATTCATTTGGCCACCAATCTCTATTACTAGTTCCACCACCTGCAGGCCTCTTTTGAGCTCCACTCATAAAAGGACATTTTGTAATGTCTCCTTTTCCGTTATGTTCCATATTTTAAACTTTTATTCAAAAAATTATAATTCAAATTTACAATAAAGTTTATAATATTTTTATCTATACTTCTTATAAGTAAATAAGTAAAAACTATTATTTTTTTATAATTTTAATTTATATAAAATGAGTACTTTTAAACAATAAAACTAACTTGCTCGTATATGGATTTAAAATTGACTAAACCGATTGTTTTTTTTGATTTAGAAACAACAGGTATCAATATTGGTAAAGACAGAATTGTTGAAATTTCTTTACTAAAAATATTTCCTAATGGGAATAAAGAAAGTAAAACCTGGCTTGTAAATCCAGAAATAGAAATTCCTGAGGAGGTTAGTGCTATACATGGTATTACCAACGAAAAAGTTGTTACAGAACCCACTTTTAAAGAATTAGCAGAAACGGTAAATGCTATGATTTCTGATTCAGACCTAGCAGGATTTAATTCCAATCGTTTTG
>JABAZK010000132.1 GCA_018608485.1 Flavobacteriaceae bacterium
AACAGTTTATGAGCAACTTAAATAGCAACGTTTCTAAATTAGATGTTTTAGACAGTTACTTCACTAGCGATTTAAATTTTGTGTATGAGATCGCAACTAAAAAAGTGTTTGATGCCATTATCATTTCTGGTATAATCAACAATATCTTTGATACAGAATATGTAGATAGAGGATATTATTATACCTATGATGATACTTGGAGTAATCCAGGGTCTAGCACTACAATTGATGGAGCTGGCTATTACCCTCAAGCTACTAGAAATTTTTTGGTTGGAGTTACCTTAAAATTTTAATTTAAAAATAAAAAACCGAGGCAATTGTCTCGGTTTTTTATTTAAAATTTTTTCCATTTAGTGAACCCTCCTTTTAAATCATAAACTGAATCAAACCCTACAGCTATCAATTTTCTTGCAGCTTTATTACTTCTTCCTCCAACAGCGCAATAGATATATAAAGGTTTATTTTTATCAAATCTAGTACTAACTTTAGTTACAAAATCCGGATCGAAAAAGTTAATTAAAACAGCACCTTCTATATATCCTTGTTGATATTCTTGTGGAGTTCTTACATCTAATAGTTGTATTTCCTTTGTTAAAATTTCTGCAAA
The DNA here is from genome assembly GCA_018608485.1 of Flavobacteriaceae bacterium. Classification (GTDB taxonomy): domain Bacteria; phylum Bacteroidota; class Bacteroidia; order Flavobacteriales; family Flavobacteriaceae; genus Polaribacter. The sequence goes on from JABAZK010000132.1 coordinate 608, forward strand.
TTCTTCTTGAGAAATCAATTGATATTGTTTTGTTTCTTGAGCACAAGAACTAAAAGAATACATCATTATAAAAATGAAAAAAACCTTTTTCATATATTATTTTGAATTAGAACAAGCTGTTGCTTGTGTTCTCTTGATATTTGTTTTCTTGATAGCTCCATAACCTCCTGCTACATCAATTACCTTACTATACCCTCTTGCTTTTAAAATAGAAGCTGCAATTACAGAGCGATAACCTCCCGCACAATGCACATAAAAATCTTTATTTGTTGGAAATTCTGAAATATGGTCATTTAAAAAATCTAATGGAGTACTCGGAACATTTTCTATATGTTCAGCCTCGTATTCTCCTGGTCTACGAACATCAAAAACGAAAGCATCTTTATCTATTTGTTGCTCTAAAACATTAGCAGGAACAGATGGTAATGTATCTATTTCTTTACCTGATGTTTTCCATGCTTCAAAACCACCGCTTAAATACCCTAATACATTATCAAATCCAACACGAGATAATCTAGTAATTGTTTCTTTTTCCATATTGTCTGGAACTACAAGTAGAATGGGTTGATGGATATCTTTAATTAAAGACCCTACCCAAGGTGCAAAAGTACCTCCTAATCCAATAAATATAGATTGAGGGATAAAGCCTTTCACAAATTCAAACTGATGTCGTACATCAATTATAACAGCATCTGTTTCGTTAGCTACCAACTCAAAATTGTTTACAGAAAGTGCTTTTGCTCCTGTTTTTATAACTTCGTCAATAGATTTATAGCCTTCTTTGTTTAAAGCAACATTTAATGGGAAATAAGCAGGTGGAGGTAATAATCCATCAGTTACTTCTTTAATAAATTCTTCTTTGGTCATATCTTGACGTAAGGCATAATTATGTTGCTTCTGATCACCTAGTGTCCCAACTGTCTCCTTACTTAAATTTTTACCACAAGCTGAACCTGCTCCATGAGCCGGATACACCGTAATATCATCTGCCAAAGGCATAATTTTAGTTCGTAAACTATCAAATAATGTTGCGGCCAAATCTTCTTGACTCATATTACTTTTTTGAGCTAAATCTGGTCTTCCTACATCTCCTAAAAATAAGGTATCTCCTGTAAAAATGGCAATATCTTTTCCGTTTTTATCTTTTAATAAATAGGTAGTACTTTCCATGGTATGACCTGGAGTATGAATTGCTGTAATCGTAATGTCTCCAACTTTAAAAACTTCTCCATCAAAAGCAGTATGTGAATCAAACTTGGTCTTAGCATTGGGACCAAAAACAATTATTCCTCCTGTTTTTTTTGATAATGTAAGATGTCCACTAACAAAATCTGCATGAAAATGTGTTTCAAAAATATAACGAATTTTCGCCTTATTTTTTTCAGCTCTTTCTATATAATCTTGCACCTCTCTTAAAGGATCTATGATAGCTACTTCACCATTACTTTCTATGTAATAAGCTCCTTGAGCTAGACAACCAGTATAAATCTGTTCTATAACCATAATTCTAATTTTCTATCTATCGTATGATTGATGTATGTAATTTGCATATTTATTTTGATACTCTTTTTCTCCAGTTTTATAATAATTAACGGCACCATTAACTCTCATATAAAAATGATCTAGAGTAATGATGTCTAAAATTTTACCTCTAAATAAATGATCTCTTACAGGACCTTTAACACCAGCAAAGTAGAATAAAATATTTTTTTTATGATAAAATCTAATTCTCTCTTTTAACATTTCTACTCCTGTGCTATCTACTCTATTAATACTTTCTGCATCTAAAACAATGAGTTTTAAGTGAGATCCTTTCTCTTCAACCATAAGTTCTAAAGTCTCAATAAAATAACTAGCATTTGCATAAAATAATTGAGCATCGAATCTAAAAACCAAAACTTCATCATCTAAAATTACTTCATTAAAACGCTCTTTATTTCTATAAAAATCTGAGTCTGGAACTTTTCCTAACTCAGCTACATAGGGCCTAGAAGTTCTAAAAATTAAAATAATTAATGA
>JABAZK010000082.1 GCA_018608485.1 Flavobacteriaceae bacterium
GAGTTTGTGGTGACTTGATTCCCAACACCTAGAATACCACCCAAGTAAGCACTAACACCGCTTGCCATTGTTTGAACAACAACAGTACTGCCTAATCTTTTTACCTTTTGGTCGTCTAGTTTATAAACAGCCTCTCTAAATTTTTCTACTCCCGAAGTACCTGCTCCGAAGACCAGTCCAGAGTCATAATCTACGGGTAGGTTTTTATCAATAGCAAAGCCTGCATCTTTCCAAGCGTCTATCCCTGCAATACACCCATATAAAATTCCAGCACTATCAAATCCACGCAATTGTAGTGGTGTTAGATACTTGTTTTTCATCTCTTCTGATATTGAAGGAATTCCTCCAATACAGCAAGAAAATTTTAACTCTTGAAGTTTTTGATGAAATGTAATTCCAGATCTTCCTTCTTGAATTGCTGCTAAAAAGTTGTCTATGCCAACGGCATTTGGTGCTACAACCCCCATCCCTGTAACGACAACTCTATGCTTCATTATTCATTGATTTTAACATTCCTGAGATAGTTCCTCTGCAAACCAGTTCATTTTTTTCATTAAACAACTCCACCTTACATTTTAGTTTATTAAATCTAAAATAAATTTTTTTTGAAACTACCTTAACACGTTCTTTGGGATAAACTGGGAGAAAGAAGTCGATATTATTTGAGGTTAATGCAATTTGTGGTTTTATTGCAGTAGAAATTTGATCTCTTAATAAGTATATTCCTAAGCAAACGACCCCAATTTGGGCCATTACTTCGGTTAAAATAACTCCAGGGGTTATTGGATTGTCTTTAAAATGGCCTTGATAAAAATACTCGTCTTCTTTAAAGGTGTAACACCCCTCGGCACCAAGTTCTGATAGAGATATTAGTTCATCTACAAACAAGAAGGGTGTTTGATAGGGTAAGAGCTGTATGATTTTTTTATAGTTCAAGTTGTTTAGCTTATGTGTTCTCCTCCATCTACAGGAATAATTGTACCATTAATCCAAGATGCTTCGTCTTTAGATAAAAGATAAACAACATTGGCAACGTCTTCTGGAACTGTTAATTTATGAAATGGATTACGTAATAAAGAATGTTTTTTTATTTCATCGCTGCCAGGAATCATTCTTAAAGAAGCCGTATCTGTAACTCCTGCTTGAATGCAATTTGCTCTAATTCCAAAGGGTGCATACTCTAAAGCAATATTTCTTGTAATTGCTTCTAACGTTACTTTTGCTGCTGAAACAGCAGCATAATTTTTCCATGCTTTTGAGTTTCCTTCACTTGTAAAGCTGATAACTCGCGCATCATCTGAAAATAATTTAGCTTCAAAAACAGCTTTAGTCCAATCATATAAACTAACTCCCATTGCTTGAATTGTTAATTGAAAATCGTCTGTTTGTAATGTTGGAGTAGTTTTTGAAATCATGGGTTTTAAATTTCCCTTGGCCACGCTGTGTACAAGTGTTTTTATAGAGCCACCATTTAATTCTTTTTCTAAATCCTCTATCAATGCAGCTCTCTTTTCTGAATGAAAAGCATCTGTATTATAGCTAATAAAATCTACCCCCTCTTCAGTAATTTTTTTAAACTCTTTTTCTATTTCTGCTTGTTGTGATCTAGAATTTCTATGAACTACACAAATATTCATCCCATGACAAGCTAACTTTTTCGCTGTTGCCAGACCTAAGCCACTTGAGCCTCCTAAAATTAGAGCCCACTCATTTTTATCTTTAAATTCTTTTACCATGCTAATAGTATTCTTTGTGCAGAAAAGCCTGGTCCAAAACTTAGCATCAGTCCTTTTTCTCCGGGTTGTCTATCTCCATCCATAAATCGTTCTAAAACGTATAAAACTGTTGCGCTAGACATGTTTCCATACAATCTCAAAACCTCTTTCGTGTCATTAATGTTCTTTCCTAAAGATCCAAATAAATCTTCTACTGTCTGAACAATTTTCTTACCTCCCGGATGAAAAATTAAATGGTTTATATCTTCTATTGTTAGATGGTTTCGCTCTAAGAAAGGATGAACAATCATTGGAAAGTGGTTGGAAATAGTTTCTGGAACAGACTTATCTAAAATCATTTGTAAGCCAGTATTTACCAATTTAAAACCCATCATATAGGTTGCGTTATAAAAATGATACATCGCTTCGTCTAAAATTTTTGGCCCCTTGTCTTCTTCGTAAGATGATAAAATAACACTTGCAGCACCATCACCAAAAATTGCAGCACTTACAATATTTACCATAGAAAAGTCTTCTAGCTGAAATGTTGCTGTTGGAGATTCTACCGCTACAACCGCCGCTCTTTTATTTGGGTTGGCTTTTAAGAAGTTTTTTGCATAGATTATTCCTGATACTCCCGCAGCACATCCCATTTCTGTGACCGGTAGTCTCACAATATCTTGCTTCATCTGCAAACTATTAATTAAATAAGCATCTACAGAGGGTATCATAATTCCTGTACAGCTAACTGTAATAATATAATCGATATCTGTGGGTTGTAATCTTGCTTTTTTTAATGACTTTTCTAATGATTGCTCTGCCAATGCTGTTACCTCTCGAGAATAGATATTGTTTTTTTCTTCAAAAGACGAATTTGAAAAAACCTCTTCTGCATCC
>JABAZK010000183.1 GCA_018608485.1 Flavobacteriaceae bacterium
GGGATGCTTTAAATGCTGAACTTAAGATTGGTGATAAAGTAACTGGTGAAGTTGTAGTGATTGCAGATTATGGTGCATTTGTAGAAGTATCTGAAGGGGTAGAAGGATTAATTCACGTTTCTGAAATGTCTTGGTCAACACATTTACGTTCTGCACAAGATTTTGTTAAAGTTGGAGATAAAGTTGAAGCGCAAATTTTAACTTTAGATAGAGACGAACGTAAGATGTCTTTAGGTATGAAACAATTACATCCAGATCCATGGACAGATATTACTAAAAAATATCCAGTTGGATCTACCCACACAGGTACTGTAAGAAATTACACAAATTTTGGTGTATTTGTTGAGTTAGAAGAAGGAATTGACGGACTTGTATATATTTCTGATCTTTCTTGGACTAAGAAAATTAAGCATCCATCAGATTTTGTTACTGTTGGAGATTCTTTAGAAGTTCAAGTATTAGAATTAGATGTTGAAGGAAGAAAGTTAAACTTAGGACATAAGCAAACTCAAGATAATCCTTGGGATGCTCACGAGGCAACTTATACTATAGATTCTGTTCATACAGGAACCATTAAAGAGAAAAATGATAAAGGAGCTGTAGTAACTTTTGCTGATGGAGTAGAAGGATTTGCACCCGGACGTCATTTAGAAAAAGAAGATGGTGCTAAATTAGGTAAAGGAGATACTTCAGAATTTAAAGTATTAGAATTTAGTAAAGAATACAGAAGAGTAGTTGTATCTCATACAGCTATCTTTAAAGAGCAAGAGAAAAGAAATATGAAGGTTGCTGCTAAGAAATCTGCAGAAGCTGAAAAAACTACCCTTGGAGACATTGGAGGTCTTGCAGACTTAAAGAAAAAAATGGAAGCTGGATCTAAAAAGAAATAATTTCTACAAGATTAGTATCTATTATAAATTTAAAAGCCGTTGCATTAGCAACGGTTTTTTTTTTGGTATTTAATTAGAAGTAGATAAGAATAAATTATCTTTGTTAAACACAAAAAAATTGCATGACATTAATCAAATCAATTTCCGGAATTAGAGGAACCATTGGAGGCCAAACTTCAGAAAATTTAACACCCATTGATGCAGTGAAATTTGCAGCAGCATATGGGACTTTTATAAAGAAAAGAAACCCTTCTAAAGATAAAATTAGGATAGTTATAGGAAGAGATGCACGTATCTCTGGTAAAATGATTAGCTCTCTAGTAGCAAACACTCTAGTTGGTTTAGGAATAGATGTAATAGATTTAGGTTTATCTACAACACCTACGGTAGAAGTTGCGGTTCCTATAGAAAACGCAGACGGCGGAATTATTTTAACAGCAAGTCACAATCCTAAACAATGGAATGCATTAAAATTACTAAATGAAAAAGGAGAATTTTTAAATGGAGAAGATGGAGAAGTAATTTTAAAAACTGCTGAATCTGATGATTTTGTGTTTTCTGAAGTTGATGATTTAGGAACGTATTCAAAAGATCAATCTTATCTAGAAAAACACATTAATGAGGTTTTAAACCTAGAATTGGTAGATGTTGAAGCTATAAAAAAAGCAAATTTTAAAGTGGTAGTAGATGGAGTAAATTCTACTGGGGGAATTTTTATTCCTGCCCTTTTAAAAGAGCTGAATGTAGAATGTATAGAATTGTATTGCACACCAAATGGTCAATTTCCTCACAATCCAGAACCTTTAAAAGAACATCTAACGGATATTTCCGAATTAGTGTTAAAAGAGAATGCAGATTTTGGAATTGTAGTAGATCCAGATGTAGATAGATTAGCTTTGGTGTGTGAAGATGGTTCTATGTTTGGAGAAGAATACACCTTGGTAGCCTGTGCAGATTATGTTTTAGGAAGATTAGGAGGTGGAAATACAGTTTCAAATTTGTCATCTTCTAGAGCATTACGTGATGTTACTCAAAAACATGGAGGAACTTACACAGCTAGTGCGGTAGGAGAGGTAAATGTCGTCATTAAAATGAAAGAAACCAATACGGTAATAGGTGGAGAAGGAAATGGAGGAATTATTTATCCAGCCTCTCACTACGGAAGAGATAGTTTGGTAGGTATTGCTTTGTTTTTATCTCATATGGCCTATAAAAAAATATCTTGTAAAGCTCTAAGGAATTCTTATCCTAGTTATTTTATGAGTAAAAATAAAATTCAACTAACTCCTAGGATTAATGTAGACCATATTTTAGAAATGATGGCCAATAAATATTGTGGTGAAGAAGTGAATACAATTGATGGTGTTAAAATTGATTTTGAACAGCAATGGGTGCATCTTCGTAAATCAAATACAGAGCCAATCATACGAATTTATACAGAGAGTAATTCTCAACAGTCTGCTGATGAATTGGCAGAACGTTTTATAACAGAAATAACAGAAATTATATCTTAACCATGACTTCCCTAGAGCAATATTTTCAACAATTTAGAGACCAAATTATAGGGATTGATCAAGGTTTTATTACTCCATTTGGACAAAAAAAATTAGTATATACAGACTGGACGGCTAGCGGAAGATTATATCGCCCTATAGAACAAAAGCTAACCAATGAATTTGGGCCTTTTGTTGCTAATACACATACAGAAACCTCTACATC
>JABAZK010000061.1 GCA_018608485.1 Flavobacteriaceae bacterium
GTTATTTTTATGAACCCTACAGACATGAAAGAACAAGGATTAGAAAAGCTAGATATTGTAGATTTAATAAGTCATTTTAAGAAAGAAAAACGTACCGCTAAAAAATTCCTTGTGATTCCATACAGCATTCCAAAGCAATGTACCGCAACGTATTTTCCTGAGGCTAATGTTTTAGTACCTATTCAAAGTAAAGCTAGAATTAGTAATACACCAACCTCAAAAACCATCATTATTACGATTCATAAAAAATAATATGAAAAAAATAGTAGTTCTATTACTTATTCTTTGCGCAAATTACGCTCAAAGTCAAGAAAAAAAGAATGTTCCAATAAAAAATACTCAAAAAGGATTTTTTATGGTTGATTATCTATCAGTAGATATGCCTTCAACTAATGAAGTTAACATGGGTCTTACCGGGATTCATTACAATGCATCTTTTCAGAATTTTTATACTGGTCTTGGTATGTATGGATCTGTAAAAGGGATACGAGGTGGTTTTTTTACTTTAGGTGTAAATGCAGGATACAAAAACAACCTAACTAACAATATTTTTATAGATACAGGTGTTCATTTTGGAGGCGGAGGAGGTGCAGGAGCTCCAGATGGTGGTGGAGCTTTTATACTACCTCATTTAGATATAGGATTTGAATTTAAAAAATTCTCTTTTACAACTGGATATAGTTACATAAATTTTTTTGATAAAGGAGCTATTAAAAATCAACAGCTTCGTTTTGGATTACAGATACCTATTCAATTCTCATCTACAAGTATAGAAAATAGTGAGAAAGAATTTACTTTCAAGGAATTAAAAACCTCGTCCTGGGATCAAAAACCATCAAGAACCTCTTTTATGCTTCATTTAAATAATCTCTCTGTTATTGGGAATTCTAATTTAGCAGGTAATACCATTCGTCTGGCTGGGTTTGAAATCAATTCTTACATCAATAAAAACTGGTTTTATTTTGCAAAATTTGATGGAGCTTATGACGGAATACGTGCTGGATATATGGATATTCTTTTGGGAGCAGGTTATCAATTTTCATTCAACAACAATAACACTAATATTCTTACAAAATTTGGAATGGGTGCTGGCGGTGGCGGTGGTGTAGACTCGCAAGGTGGTGTATTAATTTATCCAGATATTTCTTTAGAACATCAAATACTAAAAAACACCTATTTATCTATCAATAAGGGATTAATGATGAGCCCTAATTCATATTTTAAAACTTCAACTTTTGGTATTGGGGTAAAGTATTACAGTAATATTAACGGAATATCTACTACATCTAAAGATAAAAGAGTAGTATTTAAAGGTATTGAAGTTATTGTAAAACATGATGTCTATTTGAATGCTCAAAGAATGACAAACCCTACAGAAAATTTACATCAAATCTCTCTTCAACTTAATTACAAACTCAATAAAAACATTTATTTAGCTGGGCAAACATCTTTTGCAAACTTTGGAAATGCGGGTGCGTATGCAGAGGGTATTGTTGGAGTTGGTCTACAAAGTAATTATTTTATGAATAACAAAATAAATATATTTCTTCAAGGATTAGCAGGTGGTGCTGGTGGAGGTAATATAGATACTGGTGAAGGGCTCATTTTAAAACCAAGTCTAGGATTTAATTATAAATTAAATAAAAAAATAGCATTAAGGACTTCTGCAGGTTTTATCAAAGCGATTGGTGGAGCCCTAAGTAGCCCATCAATAAATATTGGTGTTAGCTATAGGCTATCTTTTTTAACAAGCAAATAACTAATAGATTCTCAAAATCCTCTGAATTACCTCTAATTGTATAATTCCATATATATTTATTAAATTAGTTGCATATGACACTATTTAAAATAGTATTGTATAAAATTATCTAATAAGTATTATGAAAAAAATCGATCGTAGAAAAGCAATCAAAAATTTAACCATAGGACTTGGTGGAGCTACGCTACTTTCTACCCCACTTAGCGGCTTTGCTCATACAGAAACTAACTCAAAAACAATTCCTTCAAAAGAAATTGGAAACCCAGGTATTAAAAATCCTGTAACTGCTATTACTTTAGGTGCTGGAGGTAGAGGAAACGTGTACGGAAATTATGGGTTACAATTCCCAAAAGAATTAAATATTATTGGTGTGGCTGAGCCCATAGCTATTAGAAATAAACGATACGCAAAAAAACATACCATAGTAGACGAAAATAGATTTGACACCTGGGAACACGTTTTTGATAGACCTAAATTTGCTGATGCTGTAATTATTTCTACACCAGATGATTTACACTATGCGCCTTGCATGAAAGCTCTTGAGATGGGATACGATGTTTTGTTAGAAAAACCGATTGCTCCTACTGAAAAGGAATGCCTAGATATCTTAAATTTAGCCAATAAAACGGGTAGAATTGTTGCTGTATGTCATGTATTACGGTATGCTCCCTATTTTATAAAATTACGTGAAATGATTCAATCTGGATCTATCGGTAAACTGATAAGTATTCAGCATTTAGAGCCTATTGAACATATTCATATGTCTCATTCATATGTAAGAGGCAATTGGCATAATTCTAAAGAAACAACACCAATTATTCTTGCTAAATCTT
>JABAZK010000027.1 GCA_018608485.1 Flavobacteriaceae bacterium
TTGTTTTCTTTTATGGCTTATAACGTTTACTGTATGGTTAGTGGCGTTTTAAACAGCCGAAACTTTCAAGTTATTACAGAACTTAATTAAAAGAACTGAACTTCAAGTTTAGCACTATGTAGCCATTAATTATACAGATTGTTACCCAACGTATTCATTATTCAAACACTATTTCTTTATTGGTTTTCTGTATTTTAACGATATGAAATGGCTGAATGACAATTGACGTTAAATCACCTTTCTGTAAATTATCTATATTTACATTCAAACTATCCTCATTTTCGGTTACACCAGTTACATCTATTGACCAACCACCATTATTATGAATTTGATCAAAAATCGCAATTACTTGAAAATTAGAAAAATCAATATTAATTTCTGTAAAATTGGCACTGATATTATTTGGTTTATCTATTGTATTAATAAAACTATCCCAATCCGCTAAATTGTCTATCACTAAATTTATACCACTACCATTGTTTTGATAAAGGTTGAATAGCTCACCCTTTCCAATTTCTGTAAATTCAACTTTCTGATTTATTTTTTCATTATTATCGTATCCAAATACCAATACTAGAAGAAGAGGTATTAACATAATTTTTAAATATTTCATTTTTAATATTACTTTTTGAGTATCTTTTTAGTTATTAATTCTCCATTTTCTATTTGTAAACTTAAAAAATAAAGACCCACAGGAAATCTTGAGATGTCTATGTTAACTTTCTGATTATTTGATTTTTCAAACATTATTTGTTTTCCAAAGGAGTTTTTTACTGTGTACGAAATAATTTTACTGGAACTTTGAATATTAAATAGTCCATTACTTGGATTAGGATAAATGTTCAAAAAGCTACTTCTATCTATTATGATTGATTCTAGTTCTTCATTTTCACTATCACTATTTTCAGAAATTTTAATGATCTTTTTGCTAGCAAAGGAGTCTGTTCCTCCTGAAACTTCGCAGTTTTGTATAAAAGCCCTAAAATTGGCTTCCGACCTAGCATGAAAGCCTGGTTTTAAAATTACACTAGAACCAGCATTATAATTTGCATTTCCACCTGAAAATATAGTATTGTAGGCTTCAATATTATAATTGGCTTGTTGATTATCCGTCTGACCAGAGTTTACATTTTGGGTTATGGAAAGGTTGTCAGAGCAATTATAGCTCTGTGCCAATAATACTGCCTGATAAGCATTTACTAAACCATAGCCCATTTGTTTATTCCAATCACCGTTTGGTTTATTAACAGTATTTGTATAAGAATAATCGCCAACTTTCTGAGCAGTTTCTTCTATAATTGTATTCACTTCTTGTACGTTTAAATTTGGATTTACAGACAATATTAAAGCTGCTACACCCGCAACATGAGGTGCAGCCATTGATGTACCACTCAAAGAAGCTGTGCCTTGGTTTTGAATAGTTGATAATATACCCTTACCTGGTGCAACAATATCCAAGTCGTTACCATATCCAGAAAAATTTGTTCTATTTCCACTAGATGAAATAGCACCTACCACTAAAGCATCATCGTGAAAACTTGCAGGATAATCAATTGCAGGTGCCCTATTTCCACTTGCAAAAACTAAAATCGTACCAAGCCCGTTTCTTCCATTATTAAGAGCGTTTGTTATAGCGTCTTCAAGTACAGCACTATGTAAATCATTATAATAACTTCCTCCTTGGTCGCCCCAAGAGTTATTAATAATGTGAGCACCATTTTGTACTGCCCAATTTATTCCATTAGCTAATTCTTCTGAAAGAGATTGTGTCACATATAGAGGGTTACTTATACTCATAATTTTTGACTTTGGTGCTACACCAACGACTTGTAGATTATTATCTTTTTCAGCTCCTATTATTCCAGCGACATGAGTTCCATGACTAGATCCAGAAATAAAAATAGAAGGGGATCTACCGTTTTGTGTATCATAACTTAAAGACGAAATATTATCATTTAAGTCATTATGAGTTTTATGGATTCCATGATCAAGTACAGCTACATTTACTCCATTTCCTTCAGTTATTGACCAAGCATTACAAATATTTATGTCTATATCAGGATTAGTTGTATTATTTAATCCCCACAAATCGCCAAAATCGTCATCATTACTACAACTATTGCTAAAGTCAAATTGAAATGCAGGATCAATGTCTGCAAAATGTCCTGTTTCATAAAACTCATTACAAATCTCCAAAGAAGACCTACTATTTCCATTGTTAAGTTCTAGTTTATACCATAAAGGCATAAAAATGTTCTGATGTATAATATTAACATTTTTTTGATTAGCAACTTGTTGTAAAAGATTTAAATCAGTACTGTTTTTTAATTTAACATAAAATATATTTGAGATAGTAATTGATTCTATATTATTTTGTCTCTTAATACTAAGTTTTCCACTTTGATTTGATAAATTATAATCTACAGATAGATTAACTTTATTACCCTTATAATAATAGTAATTACTTTGTGCCATCATGGAGTTCACAAAAAAAATGAGAATTGCCAGTAAATAAATGTTTCGTTTCATATGTTATTTTTTTAAATTACCTAAAGCCTTGTTCTTTTATTTATGTTGGGTAAC
>JABAZK010000044.1:0-10409 GCA_018608485.1 Flavobacteriaceae bacterium
TAACTCTGTAAAACTGTGAAGTTGGTTGATTTTTATAGGTACTCCAATTAATACCAGCGTCAAATGAAACTTGAGCACCACCATCATCTCCAATAATCATTCTTTGGTTATCTTCTGGGGCTATCCATAAATCATGATGATCCCCATGAGGAGCATTAAAAGTTTTATAGGTTTTTCCTCCATCTGTAGATTTATGATATCTAACATTTAATACATATAAAATATCCTCATCTTGCGTATCTGCATACAAACGTGTATAGTACCATGCTCGCTGACGTAACTTTCTTTCATTATTAATTAATTTCCAAGTTTTTCCTGCATCTGTAGATTTGTATACCCCACCTTTTTCATTTTCAATTAATGCCCATACAATATCTGAATTTACTGGAGATACTGTAACTCCACTAATTCCCCAGATTCCTCCTGGAAGTCCTTTGTTTGTGGATATATTAGTCCAAGTTTCACCTTCATCAGTACTTTTCCATAAAGCAGAACCATCACCTCCACTAGACAAGCTGTATGGAGTTCTTCTAATATTCCAGGTAGTAGCATATAAAACTCTTGAGTTATTTGGGTCTATAATTAAATCAACAACACCAGCATCTTTATTTGCAAATAATTTTTTATTCCATGTTTTTCCACCATCAACAGATTTATAAACTCCTCTTTCTTCAGTAGATTTATACAAATCTCCCATTACCCCTGCAAAAACAATATCTGGGTTTTTAGGATGAATACGAACTCTTGGAATATGTCTGGCATTCTTTAATCCCATAGGTTCCCAAGTTTTACCTGCATTTACTGATTTCCAAACACCATCTCCTGAGGAAACATTGCCACGAACTGTTTTTTCGCCATTCCCAACATAAATCACATTATTATCCCATTCACTTACAGCCACCGAACCAACAGATCCTCCAAAGAAACCGTCGGAGATGTTCTCAAAAGTATTCCCTGCATCTGTAGTTCTCCAAACACCACCTCCTGTTGAACCAAAATAAAACAAATTAGCCTTTCCAGACACACCTGTCACAGCAGCACTTCTCCCCCCTCTAAAAGGTCCAATATTACGCCATTCTGTTGCCTTATAATAATCCTCAGAATATTTGGTAGAACTCTTTTGAGCATTAACTTTGTAGTTTTCAGAAAAAAGAAAACATAAGAAGATTAAAAATATTTTTTTCATGTTTGTTATTTTTGAAGTATAAATTTAAGAATTTAAAATGAGACGGAGGAAATTATGAAAATTTATATTAAAGGTATTGATAATGAGATAATTATGGAAAATATTTTCATATCTGGATCAAAAAGTGAATCGAATAGATTGCTCATCTTACAGAAATTATTTGATGGTATAACTATCAATAATTTATCGGATTCAGATGATACACATCATTTACAACATGCTCTTTTTACAAATGACATTTCTATTAATATTGGTCATGCTGGAACAGCAATGAGATTTTTAACTGCTTTTTTTGCCGCTCAGTCTAATAGAACAGTTACTTTATCAGGTTCTGAGAGAATGCACCAAAGGCCTATCAAAATTTTAGTTGATGCATTGAGAAGTTTGGGGGCTGAGATTTCATACACTAAAAAAGATGGATTCCCCCCTTTACAAATTAGAGGAAAAAAACTCACAAAAAATAATGTAAAAATCAATGGAAATATTAGTAGTCAATATATCTCTGCCTTATTGCTAATTGCTGCTAGTTTACCTAATGGTTTAAGTATTCAATTGTTGGGAGATATTACTTCTATTCCTTACATTAAAATGACTTTATCATTACTAAATAGAGTAGGTGTTTCTACTAATTTCGAAGGTCAATATATTCATGTAAAGCCCTATGTAAAACCAAAGGAACAAGCATTAGTAGTGGAGTCGGATTGGAGTTCTGCTTCCTATTTTTACTCTATTATAGCTTTAAGTAAAGTTGGCTCAGAGATAAGATTATCATCTTACAGTAAAGAAAGTTTACAAGGAGATTCAGTCTTAGCTAAAATTTATCTTCATTTTGGTGTTGAAACTTCTTTTAAAGAGAATAGTATTCTTCTTAGAAAAACAAAAGAATCTAGCAAAGACCTTTTAAAAATTGATTTAAACAAGGCGCCCGATATAGCTCAAACTATTGCTGTAACTTGTTTTGGGATAGGAATTTCATGTAACCTTAATGGTCTTCATACTTTAAAAATAAAAGAAACAGACAGGCTGGAAGCGTTGCAAAAAGAATTATCTAAACTTGGAGCAATTATTTCGGTAACAGATAATAGCCTAAATCTAAAAGCTAGCTCCAAAATAAACTCTAATATTTCTATTGAAACTTATAATGACCATAGAATGGCAATGGCATTTGCACCTCTAGCAATTAAAACACCAATTCAAATATTAGACGCAGGAGTTGTAACCAAATCATATAGAAATTTTTGGGAAGATATGCAGCAAATTGGTTTTCAGTTCAATAAACTCTAAATAATATTGTCAAACACTTGACAACCCCTATCTTCAAATCGTATATTTGCCGCCGTTACCACAAATAATAAATCAATACTAAGGACATATGAAATTATCCCATTTTAATTTTGAATTACCAGAGGAATTATTGGCAGAGTACCCTGCAGAGCACAGAGATGAATCTCGCTTGATGGTTTTAAATCGTAAAGAACAAACAATTGAACACAAAATGTTTAAAGATGTAATTAACTATTTTGATGAAGGTGATGTGTTAATGTTAAATAATACAAAGGTTTTTCCTGCTAGAATGTTTGGTAATAAAGAAAAAACTGGTGCTAGAATTGAAGTATTTTTATTGCGTGAGCTCAACGCTGAAAATAGATTATGGGATGTGTTGGTAGATCCTGCAAGAAAAATTAGAATTGGAAACAAACTTTTCTTTGGAGAAGATGATAGTTTAGTTGCAGAGGTGATAGACAATACTACTTCAAGAGGGCGTACATTACGTTTTTTATATGATGGTGGTTATGAAGAGTTCAGGGAAAAGTTATTAGAACTTGGAGAAACACCGTTACCTAAATACATTAAAAGAGGTGTAGAAGATTCTGACAAAGAACGTTATCAAACGATATTTGCAAAAAATGAGGGAGCTGTTGCTGCTCCTACGGCAGGACTACATTTTTCTAAACATTTAATGAAACGTTTGGAAATCAAAGGTGTAGATTTTGCTGAATTAACACTTCATGTAGGTTTAGGAACCTTTAGCCCGGTAGAGGTCGAAGATTTATCTAAGCACAAAACAGATTCGGAACAAATTATTATTCCTTCTGTTACTGCTAATTTAATAAATGATGCTATAGTTAGTAAAAGAAAAATTTGTGCAGTTGGAACAACGGTTATGCGTGCTGTAGAGTCTTCTGTTTCTGCGAGTGCTAGACTAAATAGCTATAAAGGATGGACCAATAAATTTATTTTTCCTCCGTATGATTTTAGTATTGCTAATTCAATGATTACAAATTTCCATTCACCTAAATCAACTTTAATGATGATGGCAGCGGCTTTTGCAGGATATGATTTTCTGATGGAGGCTTATAAAGTAGCTGTTAAAGAAGAATATAAGTTTCATACCTATGGGGACGCTATGTTAATTATTTAATTATAAAATTAATTTATAATAAAAGCCTCTTAGCTAAGCTAAGAGGTTTTTGTATTTTTACAAATCAATAGATAAGAGTATAAAAGCGCCTAATGAACACAAAGAAAAAAGATATAAGATCGCTCACCAAAGAACAATTAAGAGATTTCTTTGTAAAAAATGGAGACAAAGCTTTTAGAGGTAATCAAGTATATGAATGGCTTTGGAATAAATCTCTACACACCTTTGAGGATATGACCAATATTTCTTTGGAGACTAGAACAATGTTAAAAGAAAATTTTGTCATAAATCACATAGAGGTAGATTCCATGCAACGAAGTAAAGATGGAACCATTAAAAATGGTATTCGATTGCATGATGGATTAATTGTAGAGTCTGTGTTAATACCCACAGAAAAAAGAACAACAGCATGTGTTTCTAGCCAGGTTGGATGCAGTTTAGATTGCCGTTTTTGTGCTACTTCCAGATTAAAAAGAATGCGAAACTTGAATCCTGATGAAATTTATGATCAAGTAGTTGCCATAGACAAACAAAGTCAATTATATCACAATCATAGATTAACCAATATTGTATTTATGGGAATGGGAGAGCCATTGATGAATTATAATAATGTCATAAAATCAATTGATAAAATAACCTCCTCAGAAGGATTAGGAATGTCTTCAAAGCGTATTACTGTGTCAACATCAGGTGTTCCAAAAATAATAAAGAAGATGGCAGATGATCAAGTAAAATTTAATCTAGCTGTTTCTTTACATTCTGCTATCGATAAGGTTAGAACTTCTATTATGCCATTTAATGAAACATTTCCACTTCATGATTTGGCAGAATCATTAATATACTGGTATGAAAAAACACAGCGTCATGTTACTTATGAGTATGTAGTTTGGGATGGTATAAATGACAAAAAAGAGGATATCAAAGCATTGATTAATTTTTGTAAGCATATTCCTTGTAAAGTTAATTTGATTGAATACAATCCTATTGATGATGGAGAATTTCAACAAGCTAGTTCAAGAGCTATAGATAACTACATATCTAACCTTGAAATGCATGATATTGTTGTAAATGTGAGAAGATCTAGAGGAAAGGATATAGATGCAGCATGTGGTCAATTAGCTAATAAATCTTAGCATGCTTCTGTAGATATATTTTGTAAATTTGTAATCATTTATGAAGATAGTAGAGGAAATAAAAAAACCCATCCAAAAGGAGATGGAACTCTTTGAAAAAAAATTCAAAGACTCTATGATATCTAAAGTTCCATTACTCAACAGAATTACATACTACATAGTTAGAAGAAAAGGAAAGCAAATGAGACCAATGTTTGTTTTTTTAGTAGCTAAAATGGTTTCTGACGGTGGTTTCGATCAACGAACCTATAGAGGTGCTTCTGTAGTAGAGTTAATTCATACAGCAACTCTTGTTCATGATGATATTGTAGATGATAGTAATAGAAGAAGAGGTTTTTTCTCAATTAATGCACTTTGGAAAAATAAGATTGCAGTTTTAGTAGGGGATTATTTGCTATCTAAAGGCTTGTTACTTTCAATTGATAATGAAGATTTTGATTTATTAAAATTAATTTCCATAGCTGTTAGAGAAATGAGTGAAGGAGAATTATTACAGATAGAAAAAGCAAGAAAATTAGATATTACTGAAGATGTTTATTATGAAATAATCCGTCAGAAAACAGCCACACTTATTGCAGCTTGTTGTGGTATTGGAGCGGCATCAGTTGGTGCCAATCAGGATACAATTCAACAAATGAGAAAATTTGGACAGTATATAGGAATGGCATTTCAAATAAAAGACGATTTATTTGACTATTCTGAAGAAAAAATTGGGAAGCCCACTGGGATAGATATTAAAGAACAAAAAATGACTCTTCCTTTAATTTACACATTAAACAATTGCTCCAAAAAAGAAAAAGCGTGGTTAATTAATTCTATTAAAAAACATAATAAAGAAAAAAAACGTGTAAAACAAGTAATTGAATTTGTGAAAAAAAGTGGAGGAATAGAGTTTGCAATAAAAAAGATGCACGATTACAAAACAAAAGCATTGACTATTCTTAGTAATTTTGAAGATTCTGATTATAAAACTTCTTTGATCAAAATGATTGATTATGTGGTAGAGCGAAAAATCTAAAGACTAAGTAATTCTTCAACAAAATCCCTTTTATTAGACAATCTTGGCACTTTATGTTGCCCACCTAGCTTTCCTTTTTTCTTTAACCATGAATAAAATAATCCTTTTCTAACACTATGAACTTTTGGCATTACTAAGGTCATATTGTTATATCGCTTGGCCTCATAATCTGAGTTAATAGATTTTAAAGCATTGTCTAGTAGCTCTGTAAAGTATTCCAAATTATCTGGAGCACTCGCAAATTCAATAACCCATTCATGACTACCTTTTATTTTTCCATCCATAAAAATTGGTCCTACTGTATAATCTGTTATTGTAGTCTTAGTTTTTGAACAAGCTAATTTTAGTGCCTCCTCAGCATTTTCGATAATTAACTCTTCACCAAATACATTGATATGGTGCTTTGTTCTTCCTGTAATTCTTATTCTGTATGGGTTTAGTGAAGTAAATTTAATGGTATCTCCTATTAGATACCTCCATAAACCACCATTGGTAGTAATTACAACAGCATAATTTTCATGAAGTCTTACTTTGGATATTGGGATAGCTTTAGAAGTTTCTCCATCATAATTATTCATGGGTATAAATTCATAAAAAATACCATAATCTAGCATCAATAATAAATCTAAACACCCATTGATATCCTGTAATGCAAAGAATCCCTCTGATGCATTGTAAGTTTCGTAATATTTAAAATCCTTTTTGGGAATTAACTTTTTATACTGCTCTCTGTAAGGATTAAAATTTACCCCTCCATGAAAATACACTTCTAAATTTGGCCACACCTCTAAAATATGATCTTTCCCAGTTTTTTCTAACACTTTATTCAAAAGAACTAACATCCATGAGGGCACCCCCACTAGACTTGTAATATCTTCATTAATGGTCTCACTGATTATTGCTTCCATTTTTGTTTCCCATTCACTCATTAGAGCTACTTCTTGACTGGGAGCTGAGCTAAAGTCTGCCCAAAAAGGCATATTTTCAATTATAATAGCTGATAAATCTCCAAAGTATGAATTGTTGTCTTCATAAACTGCAGCACTTCCACCTAGACGTAATCCTTTTCCATTAAAAAGTCTAGTTTCTTCATTGTTGTTGATGTATAAACAAAGCATATCTTTTCCAGCTTTTAAATGACAATCTTCAATTGCCTCGTCACTTACTGGTATAAATTTACTTTTAGCATTGGTAGTTCCACTAGACTTTGCAAACCATTTAATTTTTGTTGGCCAAAATAAGTTTTGTTCTCCTTTTCTACAGCGCTCAATTAAAGGCTCTATACTTTCGTATTGTTGAATAGGAACTCTAAGAGCAAAATCTTCATAGGACTTGATTGATGAAAAATCATATTTCTTCCCAAATTCTGTGTTTTTAGCTACTTGAATCAAACCAAAAAGAAGTTCATTTTGAACATCTACAGGATACTTTATGAATAATTCCATCTGATGCTTTCTTTTTTTGAGAAACCAAGAAATAATGGAGTTAACAAATGGAATTGCCATAACGGTTTTAAGTTTAATAAATTGATTTTTCCTAAGTTTGTGAGGTACTTACAATACAAAGTTAAAAATAGAAAAATATTTTAGATGCAATACCAAGGAGTTTTAAAAAAAATGATAACAGAAAATAGTCATATAGTTCAATACTATTTAGATTTAAAATCTGATTTTATTAATATGAATCAATTGTTAAACAGAAACCTAGAAATTGCTTTTGTGAAGTATAGATGTATGAATTGTCATATTGAAAAAGAAATTTATCGTCAAGGATTTTGTAAAAACTGTTTTTTTGATATACCAAGTGCAGGAGATTGGATTATGAGGCCAGAGTTAAGTAAGGCTCATTTAGGAGAAGAAGATAGGGATTTAGCCTACGAAAAATCTGTTCAACTACAACCTCATATTGTATATTTAGCAAATTCAAGTAACGTAAAAGTTGGGGTTACAAGGAAACAACAAGTACCAACTAGATGGATAGACCAAGGGGCGCATGAAGCTATAGAAATTGTAGAAGTTCCTAACAGATATTTAGCAGGAATTACTGAAGTAGCACTAAAAGCTCATGTGGCAGACAAAACTAATTGGAGAAAAATGTTGAAAAATGATATTGAAGAGGTAGATTTAAAATCATGGCAACATAAATTAAAAGCATTCATTCCAGAGGAGGCACAAGAATATTTTATTGAAAATAATTCTGAAACACAAATTAATTTCCCTGTTCATCAATATCCTGAAACTCCCAAAAGTTTAAATATTGCAAAAGAAAAAAGTTATACAGGGAAATTAGTAGGTATCAAAGGACAGTATTTGATTTTTGAAGATCAGAAAGTATTTAATATTAGATCTAATGAAGGAATAGTAGTAAGATTAACTATAAATTAATTGCAGATTATAAAAAATACTCTAAATAATTATGAAAAACTCTAATTTCCTTAAAGTAGCTTTAGCACAAATCTCTCCTATTTGGTTAAATAAAAAACAAACTATTCAAAAAATAGAAAATACAATTATAGATGCCTCTAAAGAGAAAGCAGAGTTAATTGTCTATGGAGAGGCTTTGCTACCTGGTTATCCATTTTGGATTGGTTTAACAAATGGTGCAGAATGGAATTCATCTGTTCAAAAAGAAATTCATGCACATTACGTGCAAAATTCAATTACTATAGAAAAAGGGGAATTAGATACTATTTGTAATCTAGCAAAAGAACATCATATTTCAGTTTATCTAGGAATTATAGAACGTGCTCAAAATAGAGGAGGGCATAGTATTTACGCTTCTTTAGTTTATATTAATCAATCAGGAATTATAAAATCTGTGCACAGAAAATTACAGCCAACCTATGATGAGCGATTAACTTGGGCCCCTGGAGATGGGCATGGATTACAAGTTCATCCATTAAAAAACTTTACAGTTGGTGGTTTAAACTGCTGGGAAAATTGGATGCCATTACCTAGAACAGCCTTATACGGTCAAGGAGAAAATTTACATATAGCTGTATGGCCAGGGAGTGATCATAATACCAAAGATATAACTCGTTTTATAGCCAGAGAATCTCGTTCTTTTGTAATTTCTGTCTCAAGTTTGATGCATAAATCAGATTTTCCAACAGATACACCACATTTTGATAAAATAATAAAAAATGCTCCTGAAACTCTTGTAAACGGAGGGTCTTGTATCGCAGGACCAGATGGTGAATGGATTTTGGAACCGGTAATTAATAAAGAAGGATTATTTTATGAAACGTTAGATTTCTCTAGAGTGTTGCAAGAACGCCAGAATTTTGATGTGGCTGGCCATTATTCAAGGCCAGATGTTACTAAACTACACGTAAATAGAGACCGTCAGAGCACTGTTGTTTTTGAGAATTAATTTCTTCTTGAATCTATTACCTGTTGAATAATTTTTTCAACACCAAAACTATTATGACTATCCGTCATAAAACGAGCTGTTTTTTTAACATCTTCATGGGCATTTTCCATTGCATAGCTGTGGTGAGCAGACTCAAGCATTTCGAGATCATTTAGATAATCTCCAAATACCACAGTTTCCTGTGGAGTAATTTTCATTTCGTTTTGAAGATATTTAATAGCAGTGCCCTTATTTGAGTTTTGGTTAGAAATATCTAACCAATTTTTACCTGATATTTTTAATAAAAAAGTTTCTTCAAACTGCTTAACAGACGGATAAATAAATTCCTCTGAAGATTCTGGATGATACAAAGCAATTTTGATAATTGGATTCTTATGTGGTATTGTAGTTAGATCTTTTACTTTTTCATGTTTGCTATAATATTCTTGAAACATGTTAATGAAATTTTCATTTTTAGATTCAATAAAAGCTGAGTTTTCTCCACATAAAATAATAGAAGTATTATTTATATTTCTCAATGCAGGAATTAATTTAATTACTTTATTGGTGTCAAATGTTTGTAAAAGAAGTGTTTTTTGTTGTCTTTTAATGACCCCTCCATTTTCACCAACAATAGTAATTTCATTCATTATTGGATGAAGTTTTTGTGCGATACTGTTATATTGTCTGCCGCTAGCAGCTACAAAATGAATTCCTAGCTCTTTAAGTTTATGAAACTGTTTAAAAAACAACTGACTAACCTCTTCTCTTGAATTAAGTAATGTTCCATCCATATCAGAAACAATTAGTTTCACATTTGATAAATCCATATTAAATATTTTAAATTAAAAGTAAGAGAATCATTTTTAAAAAAATCAATCATAGGTTATTATCTTGATAAAGAACCTTTTTTTACTTGAATAATTTCCCAAAATAGGAAACCATACACCAGAAGGTATTCTAAAGTTATTAGCCACAAGTTTTCTTGCCAAGGATTATTTGCATATGCTTGATAACTAAGAATTATAACAATACTCCATACTATTGGATAGTTGTATTTTGTAAAAATCGACAACAATACTAAGCTTGCGATATACCATGGATGAACGGTTGTAGCCATAAAATAGTAAAAAGTAAGCCCTAACAACATTGCGGTGAACAATTGTTGAGGGGAGTTATTTTTTCTAAAAAATGTAATAACAATTAAAAATACAACAGTGATTATTGGTAATATTTTTCCAATGATAGCTATTTCATTCCATCCTCTAAACAAGTACCCAATTTCCCTTGCGATATAAT
>JABAZK010000044.1:10509-17814 GCA_018608485.1 Flavobacteriaceae bacterium
ATAGCTATTTCATTCCATCCTCTAAACAAGTACCCAATTTCCCTTGCGATATAATAAAAACTCGCATTAAATTCAAAATTTTGAAACCATAATCCAACAGAACTTAGATAGTTGTCAAGTAAATTTGAAGAAAGGAAAGGAAGAAATAACAGCATATTTATTCCAATGATAATGGCTCCAAAAGAGAAAAAGTTTAAAACTCCTTTACTTTTTCCATCTTTGGTAAACCACTGATAAAAAAGAGGTATAAATAATAATGGAATTAATTTTACAGATACAGAAAGTCCAAAAATAAATGCAGACCAAATCCATTTCTTTTGAAGTAATAAATACAAACTCCAAACCAAGAAAAATAACATCACAGCTTCAAAGTGAAGATTGCCAGTTAATTCAATGATAATAAAAGGATTTAAAGCATATAAAAAGATATGATGTAAAGGGATATTTAGTTTTTCCAATATCTTTTTTCCAATATAAATAATGCCAATATCAGCAAGTATAATTTGTAATCGCATTACTACAACAGACCATAGGATACTTGTTTTTGCAAAAATTGCTGCAATTACAAAGCTTAGTTGATTCAAAGGAGGATAATTTGTGTAATGACTCCCATTTAAACTTCCCATGCCATCATATAAATCAATTGCTTGATTTATTGGGTAGGCTTCGTTTTTAATAAAGGTTTCTGGTAAAGATTCATAAGGGTTGATTGCCTCAAAAATCATTCTTCCATCCCATATAAATCGATAAAAGTCTTGTGATAAGTTGGGAATAGCAAATAAAAATATCAACCTAAACAAAATAGAAAGAGCTAATAGTAGTGTAAAATTATTTTTTTCAGTAGTAATTAGATACCAAAAAACAATACATAAAATTAAGTATTGGACTGTCAGCTGAAAATAATTTGTTCGATCTAAGAAATAGCCTGTTATGAAGTAACAGATAATACCAATACTTATAGCGATAACAGCTCTATTTTTTTGCGATAAAAACATAGGCTAAGTTTTAGTAAAAATAGACTTGTAAAAAACATATCCAAAACCAAAAAATAACATCAAATGAAATGGAAATAAACCAAAATCACCCTCTAAGTTTCCAACTATAAATGCACTGTACATTCCAAAGGCAAAATACAGGGTTAAAATTCCTTCAATAATTACATTTAAAGAAACTTTTTTTCGAATGTATTTATTCTTTCTCCAGGAATCTTTTGTATTATTTATATTAAATTTTGGAGTTCTTACAAATTCACTTTTTTTACCTAAATGCCCTTCCAGAACAGCTATTGTGTTATGTAAAGAAAATCCCATTGCTAAAGAAAAAAAAGTGAAAAATGTGCCTATATATTTTACGAAATTTTTAATCCCTCCACCATAACTCTTTTTATACATATACCAATAACAGATAAAAAAGATAATGGAGCTTACAACAAAGAAACTCATCATGTAGAAGTATGATCTTAAATGTGGATATTCATTTTTAATATACAACATAGGAATACTTAATACAGCCACTAATAAAATCATGAAAAACATAGAGCTATTTAGAAGATGTAATACACTATGAATTTTTGTTTTTATGGAAATATCATTGTTTAATAAAACACGTTTTACCATTTTTTGAAAATTTTCTGCACCACCTTTATTCCATCTAAATTGTTGAGATCTAGCAGCACTAATAATAATTGGTAATTCTGCAGGAGTTTTTACCTCTTCTAAAAACTTAAACTTCCATTTTTTTAATTGAGCTCTGTAGCTAAGATCTAAATCTTCAGTTAAAGTATCTCCCTCCCAATTTCCTGCATCAATAATGCATTTTTTTCTCCAAATACCTGCTGTTCCATTAAAATTTATAAAATGTCCTTTGGTGTTTCTGCCAACCTGTTCTAGAGTAAAATGAGCATCTAAAGCAAAAGCTTGCATCTTAGTTAAGGTAGAGTAATCTCTGTTGAGATGCCCCCAACGAGTCTGAACAACTCCAATTTTGTTATCCTTAAAATAGGGGATGGTTTTTAGTAACCAATCCTTTTGAGGTAAAAAATCAGCATCAAAAATGGCAATAAATTCTCCTTTCGCAATTTTTAAACCTTCTTTTAATGCTCCTGCTTTAAAACCTTTTCTATTTGTCCTTTGGATATGTTGAATATCTATTTCGGTCTTTTGAAGTTCGTTAATTTGTTGTTTGGTAGTTATTACAGATTCGTCAGTAGAATCATCTAATACTTGTATTTCTATTTTTTCTTTTGGGTACTCTAACTTTACGATATTATCTAGTAACCGTTTCATAACATATAGCTCATTGTAAACGGGAAGTTGTATAGTAACCAAAGGAATTTCATTTGAATTTAAAAAATCAAATTTTGGAGAATCATCTACTTTTTTTTGAGCACCTATATAATTAAATAATAGATTTAATTGTGCTAAGGCATACATAAAGATGAGAACGAGTGCCAATGAATAAATAACTATAATAATGTAGATAAAAACCATTATTTAAGACTGTATTTAAAGATCCAACCTAAAATTTTTACACCAGCTAATATAGAGCCTTTTATGGTTCCAGAAACTTTAGAAACACCAATTCTATTTCTGTATTTCATTGGAATTTCTGTGTATGAAAATTTCTTTTTGATAATTTTTAATTGCATTTCAACAGTCCATCCATAGGTTTTATCCTCCATCTCTAGTTGAAGTAATTTTTCATACTTAATGGCTCTAAATGGTCCTAAGTCTGTAAATGAAGCTCCAAAAAACACTTTCATTAAAAAAGTAGCTAGCCAATTTCCAAATATTTGTTGTGGTGTCATAGACCCAACTTCTCTTAATTCATGTACTCTAGAACCAATTACAAAATCAATATTATCCTTTATAATAGGTGAAACAAGCTCCGTTAACTGTTCGGGATAATCAGAGTAGTCACCATCTAAAAAAACAATAATATTTGGAAGCTCATTTTTTTCTAAGTTAGAAATATATTTCATTCCTTGTAAACAAGCATATCCATACCCTTTCCGGCTTTCTTTTAGAACGGTAGCTCCAGCTCTAGCGGAATTTTCATATGTATTATCAGTTGAATTATTACTTACTACTATAATTTCATCTACATTGGAAGGGATGTCGTTAATTACTTTTGCTATAGAATCCTCCTCATTATATGCAGGAATGATAACCTTAATTATTGGTTTCATCTATTTAAATTAGGGTCTTTATTCAAACATAAATAAAGAAAATAAAAACTTGTAATTACTATGAAAAAAAGTAATTTTTATTAAATATAAATAACTTAGAATTAAGGAGTAATTTTTAATTCCTTTTGTTGCTCTGGAACAATATATTTATCAAAATACCAAGAAGACCATTTTTCTAATGTGAAAAAAAGACCTACTCCTAAAATTAGTATTGTCAGACTCAATATGATTAAATTTTTACGTTTTCTATTTGGATCTATAGAGCATTGATTCTGTTTTTTTCTATAAGCATATATTCCATATATTCCAATTATAACAGCGACTCCTCTTAGGATAAATGAACCTGTGCCAGTACTACCATCTTGTTCATAGAAAAAATCTGCAAAGGAAATGGCGTAAACACCACCCATGAGACCAAACATGAATAATACAGCGGGAGCTACACAACACAGTATGCCAGCTATAGCGGCACTCAATGAGTATTTTAAGCCCCATTTGATGAGATTAGGTTCTTTTTTTTCAGACATTTTTTAATTTTTTTAAGAATTAAATTTAAAATGTAAATTTAGCAAAACTGATTTTATTTAATTCTTAAAAAAACAATAAATAAAAAAGGGGAATAACATAAATAAAGGAGTTGGTCTTTTAGGTTGTTGTGGTGATGTTGAAGATATTTAGTCAAAGTATAGAATACTTATTTATTATCAAGTAAAAAAAATTAAAAGTCTAAAGATTTTTCTGATCAATTTTTACCTATGGGATATATCTCTTGCTTAATAAAATTGTTAGGAAAATTTTCATCATTTTCAAATCCCAATTCAATATCTCGTCCGTTAGATGGAATATAATTAGTTTTAAAAAGATAATCCCAAACACTCAGTGTAAGTCCAAAATTAACACCAAATTTGTTAGGGGTCTTCTTTCCATGATGCCATATATGCATTTGAGGATTGTTAAAAATATATTTAAAAACTCCTAATGGAATAAAGATATTACTGTGATTAAAATGCCCCATTGTAAGAGTGAATAAATGAACCAAAATAAAATCATCAATACCAAAACCAACTAATGCTAAGGGAAGGTACTCTATAGTTCTGTACACCACAGTTTCCATCCAATGATATCTAAGATGCGCAGCAAATCCCATTTCTTTGACTGAGTGATGTACTTTGTGAAAATTCCATAAAAAAGGAACTCGATGTAATAATCTATGGATGCAATACTGTATGAAATCTCTAAGTAAAAAAAGAACAAACAGTTGTCCCCAATAAGGAAAGGCTTCAATATTAAAAAAAACTAAATTATTTATCCCAATGGTCATTAAGATATCATTAAAAAAGGCAACTGCAACGTTAGATAAGGCATTGTATACAATCAAAGAAAAAAGGAAAAAGTTAAAAAACATATAGAACCCATCAAGCCAAAAATCTTTTCTGATATAATGTTGATTTTTTCTCCAAGGAATTAAAACCTCTAAGCCCCAAAAAATGAATGAAATAGCAATTAACCAATAAAAATAATTACCCCAGTGTGGATTTGTAATTTCTGTTACCAGGTAATGATAGTAGCCAGAAAAAGAGTATTTTATGATGTCTAGGTAAGGTTCCATTTTTAAATAAAATTATGAATTGAAATTAGCAACAGCCACCACCATCATAATGAAAAGTAGCATTAGATATATAGATGTCACCTCTTTTTAATGACTTTAACGCAAGGGCTGTTTTATCACAAATAGCAAGGGGTTGATTTTTTAATAAAGTGTGTCCAACACCATCATCAAAATAATCTTTATCACCATAATAAATGGCTGCTTTTCCTGTAAAAACACAAGGCCCATCCTCTGGCATTGGATCTTTAATTGCTGCAACTTCAATAGACTCTATGTATATTAACTCTTCAGTTGGATAGTTTTTTGGATCTAAAATCCTATAGGGTTTACGAGCCCTTATTTCAATGGTTCCAAAACCAGCATCAGTTAATGCTTTTACGTACTCATTAATTTGCAAACTACCACTTAAACAGAGAGCACGTAAACGTTCATCGTTTCGTAATTCGTCATTCATTGGTTGCTCACAAGTTGGATCACTCATTACCAAACGGCCATGTGGTTTTAATACTCGATACATTTCTGCAATTGCTTTCTTTAAATCGTCTGATTTAAAGATGTTGAACAAACAATTTTGTGCAGCAACATCTATAGAATTATCATCTACCGGTAAATTCATAGCATCTCCTTTTCGAAGATCCACAAAGTTACCTTTAAACCAAGGATTCATTTCTTCTGCTTCTATAAAGTTTTTGCGAGAGGCTTCTAACATTTCATCTACAACATCGATGCCTATTATTCCTCCTTTATTTCGATTAAAATAGGCGAATTGTAGTAATTCCATGCCGCCACCAACACCTACATATAGCATTTTTGGGTTGTTAGTTAAATCACGAGCATGCACCGTAGAACCACATCCATAATTCATTTCTTGCATAATTCTTGGAATTTTTAACCCTGGCAATTCCCAAATAGGATTTGTTGTGCAACACAAACCAACATCGGGAGTTAATGCTGCTTCCTTGTATACATTATGTGTAGTTTCTAAATAACTCATTTTTTACGTACGCTAAATTTTATATATCAATTCTTTAAATAGTGTAATCATTTTAGGTTCTGCTTCACCGGCAATCTGAATGATTTCCTCTATGTTTACGGGGGCTAAATTCTTTGGATCACATTCGTCTGTTAGAACTGAAATTGCAGCGCATGTCAAATTTAAATGCTTGGCAACTATAACTTCAGGTACAGTACTCATTCCAACAGCATCAACTTCCAAAATTTGAAGCATTCTATATTCGGCTCTGGTTTCTAATTGTGGACCAAAAACACCTGCATAAACTCCTTCTTGTAGCTTTATGTCGTTTTGTTTTGCGATTGATTTCAGTAAATTGTTTATTTTTATGGAATAAGGTTCTAACATGTCTGCAAAACGTTCTCCAAACTCTCCTATTTCGGCAAATGCTAGTGGCGAGCCTCCTTGTAAGTTAATGTGATCATTTATAACCATTAAATCTCCTTTCTTATAAGATAAATTGATGGCTCCTGCTGCATTAGAAATTAATAACGTATTAATTCCCAGTTGTTGCATTGTTCTGATGCCATAGGTTACTTCCCATTGATTGTAACCCTCATAAAGATGAAATCTTCCAGACATGACAACCAATTTTTTTCCTGAAAGTGATCCGTATACTAATTTTCCAGAATGAAACTCTACAGTTGCTTTAGGAAAATGTGGAATGTCTTTATAGGGAATTTCTTGTTCAATAACAATTTCATTAATTAATTGACCTAAACCTGTACCTAATACTATTCCAATTTCTGGATCTTGAAACCCTTTTAATTTTAAAAAATTGGTAGTTTCTTGTAGTTGTTGTTTTTTCATCTAGGTTTTAAGAATTTAGTAAAAGCTGAATGGTTTTTGATGTCTTCTATAACATCTACATCATTTAGCATTGGTAACAAATGTACATCAACTTTTTCTAAATTTTTAAGTGTTTCTTTTCTTACAGATGAAGTCCCCCAATTTTTATTTTGAAAGATTTTTGGATGTAATTTTTTCAGCCCAATTAGATAATAACCTCCGTCTAAAGCAGGGCCAATCACAACATTGTTATGATTTAATTTTTTGAAAGCTTCATTGATATGGGTAGGTTCTAAATCAAACAAATCAGTACCAATAACTATAATTTTTTCATAGTTTTTTTTGAAACCATCATTAAAGGCATTTTTCATTCTTTCTCCGAGATCATTACCGTATTGTTCCTTTTTTTGATAAATAGATTGATCCCAAAGATCATCTTCTATAATTTTTTCAGAATAATAAACTTTCTTATCGCAAGATATTTTTTTAGTGACCTCTTTAGTTTTTTGTAACAAAAAATGATAAATATCCAGTGCTATTTTATCTCCAACAGTTTTTGCTAAACGAGTTTTTACTTTGCCCAATACTGGATTGCGAGTAAAAATAATAAGTAACTTTTTGTGACTCATATTACGCTACAACTCCCTGACAACTACTTCCTGCACCAGCAGTACATCCGTAGCAATGTTGATTGATACTAATATTTCT
>JABAZK010000122.1 GCA_018608485.1 Flavobacteriaceae bacterium
ACCATAACCCAGGAAGATTAGAGAGTTTCTTCACTAAGAATCTTTTTGTTTATGCGAATGTTCCCTATAAAATAAAGTCTTATGGAGAGCTACTTAAAAACCCGAAAGACACCATAATTTTTGACCAACAATTGGATGCCAAAATTCGTGAAGAAAGAGCAACTTTGGGGTCTGATGGAGCTTTATTGCGTGACGAACATCGCTTTATCGTAAAGGCAAATTTCATAGAAAAAATTCTTGCAACTTCATTAGCTAAATTATCTAATTTTATCCCTGAAGGAGGAATCTGGATGAATACACAAAGGCCTGAATGGAATGATGCCAATAATGCTCTCGTTGGAAATGGAGTTTCAATGGTAACATTATATTATTTAAATCGATTTTTCAATTTCTTTGAAGAATTGTTAGAAAGTTCCTCAACTACTGAAGTTGAAGTTTCTAACGAAATTTTAGAATTTTTCGACAAGGTCCTCAATACCTTTGAAAAAAACACCAAATTATTAGCTTCTTCTATCAATGATACTGATAAAAAAACAATTTTAGATGCTTTAGGACAAGCTGGAGATAATTACCGAATGCAAATTTACAACCATGCATTCTCTGGAAGGAAAACAAAACTTTCATTTGATAAATTGAAAAAATTTGTAAGTCTAAGCAAATCATATTTAGAGCATTCTATAAAAGCAAATAAACGTTCAGATAACTTATATCATGCCTATAATTTAATGACGGTAAATGAAGACAATACCGTTTCCATAAGTTATTTAAGCGAGATGCTAGAGGGTCAAGTTGCCGTTTTAAGTTCGGGTTATTTAGATGGAAAAGAAACGTTAAGAGTGTTAGACGCCCTGAAGCAAAGTAAACTTTTTAGAAAAGATCAATATAGTTATCTGTTATATCCTTTTAAAGAGCTTAAAGGATTCTTGGATAGAAATACAATTTCTGAAGATGCTGTTTTATCATCAAGATTATTCCAAGAGATGTTAAAAGATAATTCTGTTGAAATTATTGAAAGAGATGTAAATGGCGAGTACCACTTTAATGGAAACTTTAAAAATGCAAATGATGTTACTGAGGCCCTAGAAAAACTATCTGAAACAAAATACAGTGATCTTTTAGCCTCAGAAACTCCAAAAATTCTTAAAGCTTTTGAAGATGTTTTTAATCACAAAGCATTTACAGGAAGATCAGGTACATTTTATGGTTATGAGGGATTAGGTTCTATTTATTGGCATATGGTTTCAAAATTATTGTTAGCTGTTCAGGAATCTTGTCTTCAGGCCATATCAAATGGAGAGAATGAAGTAATGATTGGTCAATTACTTGAACACTTCTATGAAATAAATGAAGGTATAGGGGTGCATAAATCTCCAGAGCTATATGGGGCTTTTCCAACAGATCCTTACTCTCACACACCTGGTGGTAAAGGTGCTCAACAACCAGGAATGACTGGCCAAGTAAAAGAGGATGTTATCACTAGGTTTGGTGAATTAGGTGTTTTTGTAAAGCAAGGTGAATTATATTTTAATCCTTGCTTATTAAGAAAGGAAGAATTTCTTTCCAAAGAAACAAGTTTTGAATATTTAAGCCTTTTTAGAGGAAGCCAAAGTATCACAATCCCTTCTAATTCACTTGCATTTACCTATTGTCAAGTACCTATTATATATCACATTTCCGATAAAGATCACTTAGAGATCATTTTCAAAGATGGAACTTCCTCTAAAATTGATGCATTGGTTATAGATCGTATAACAAGTGAGAAAATATTTAAAAGAACTGGAGATATTGTTCAAATTAAAGCGCATGTAAATAGCTCATATTTAAAATAGAAAAAAGAAAGTTGATGAGATTGAAATTTTATCTATACACCATAGCCATTTCATGCATCATATTGTCTTGTGAAGATGATAAAAAGAACGAAAAATTGCAAAAAAACCCAAAAAAGAAGATACAATTGACAGCAAAAGACATATTAGGAAACCCAAGTTATTTAGCAATTTCCTATGGTGGATACAGAAAATCTACCAGAGGTATTCAGCCAACTGTAGCAGAGATAAAAGAGGACATGAAAATTCTTCATGCTATGAAAATTAAAATTCTAAGGACCTATAATGTTCAATTAGCACAAGCAGAAACAATTCTTAAAGCCATACATGAACTAAAAAGTGAAAATCCTTCTTTTGAAATGTATGTCATGTTAGGCGCTTGGATAGATTGTAAAAATGCCTGGACTAATCATCCTGTTAATCACCAAATAGAGAGCGATCAAAATGAAAGTGAAATAGCTAGAGCTGTTTCATTGGCAAATAAATATCCAAGTATTGTAAAAATTATAGCTGTAGGAAATGAGGCAATGGTAAAATGGGCAACAAGTTATTATGTTCAGCCATCAGTAATTCTAAAATGGGTTACTCATTTACAAGACTTAAAGAAAACCCAAAAACTCCCAAAAAATCTTTGGATTACTAGTTCAGATAATTTTGCCTCATGGGGCGGTGGTAGCAACGAATATCACACAGAAGATTTAAATAAACTTATCAAAGAAGTAGATTATATTTCTATGCACACCTA
>JABAZK010000010.1 GCA_018608485.1 Flavobacteriaceae bacterium
GAAAAACAACGAGATAAAATTGTAAAAATTGCTCATAAATTTACACCCATAGAAGAATACAATACCATTGCCAATCATGATGCATTGGTAAGTAAATTAACAATTGTATGGGGTGCAAAAGAATCTTTGTATAAAATATATGGGAAGAAAAAACTACAATTCATACATCATATATACATTGAAGATTTTTCATTTATAGACACCAAAACAACAGGAGTTATTAAGTATCAAGGACATGTGTCTACTCACAGCATTCATTTCTTAGAATTTGAAGGATTTACCTGTGTGTATGCTCTTTAGAATATTTAAATTAACTATCCAAAAAAAACTTGTTCACTTAAATTTTATTCCTAAAGAGATAATGTATCAAGATCTTCTTATTTTTGCCAATAGAAAATTTTGGAGTAAAAATACTTCTACCTAAAAAATAGAAATCAAGTATGAAAATATCAGTTGAGCTTACCTTAATGCCTCTTCAACAAGATTTTGAAGCACCTATAATTGATTTTATTAAAAGACTCAGAGATTCTAAATTTACAGTGCTAGAAAACCCAATGAGTACTCAAATTTATGGGGACTATGATGAGTTAATGCCCTACCTAACTAACGAAATAAAAACCTCTTTAGAACAGCAAGAAAATGCGGTTTTAAATGTAAAAATAGTAACCTCTGATCGCAGTACTTATGAACCAAATTTTTGATTTTTTTTTCGGTCAGTACTCAGGCTATTCGTCTACCGACACACTATTAGAAATTAATGCTGTCATTTTTGGTTTTATGTCTGTTTGGTATTCAAAACAAAATAATATTTGGGTATTTCCTACAGGTATGATTAGCACTTCTATTTTTGTGTATTTACTCTTGAAATGGGGTTTGTTAGGAGATATGATGATTAATGGGTATTATTTTATGATGAGTATTTATGGCTGGTATATCTGGACAAGAAAAACAGATAACAACCAAGTGACACCCATATCGGTAACTTCTAAACAAGATAAAAGGATTGGAATTCTTATCTTTATAGCTACCTTATTCTTTGTGTATTTTATTTATAAAATATTTGATAAATGGACAAGTTGGGTTGCCTATGTAGACACCATTACAACGGCAATTTTCTTTGTAGGAATGTGGTTAATGGCAAAAAGAAAAATAGAAAATTGGATCTTTTGGATTATTGGAGATATTATTTCTATCCCTCTATATTTTTACAAAGGACTTACATTTACTAGCTTTCAATATTTAGGATTTACATTTATAGCAATAGCAGGATATTACGCATGGAAAAAGACCTTAGACAAGAAGACATTAATCTCGTAAAAATAGTATTGTTTGGGCCAGAAAGTACTGGTAAAACAACACTATCTATACAACTCGCTAAGCATTATAATACGGTTTGGGTTCAAGAATACGCAAGACCCTATCTGCAAAAAGTGTGGAATCAAGAAAGAAGAACCTGTGAAGCTAAAGATATTTTACCTATTGCCTTTGGTCAGATGGCTTTGGAAAATAGACTAGCAAAGCGAGCTGATAAAGTTCTAATTTGTGATACCGATTTATTAGAAACTAAAGTATATTCTGAGGAATATTATGGTGGATATGTAGATCCATTATTAGAAAAAGGAGCTCAGGAAAGTAGTTATGATCTATATTTTCTAACATATATAGATACCCCTTGGGAAGCAGATGACTTACGAGATAGACCAGACCAAAGAGAAGAAATGTTTCTTGCATTTAAAAATGCTCTTGAAGAAAATCATAGACCATATATTTTATTAAAAGGAAATAAAGAAGAACGGTTTAACACAGCTACTGAGGCCATTGATAAAATCATTAAAAATAAAAACAACTTATATTCGTATTCAGAGACCTTGAAAAATGAATAAAGAAACTATTTATAAAGAACTGCTCTTCAAAGCAGTTAGAAGCTCAGGAGCTGGTGGGCAACATGTAAATAAAGTTTCTTCTAAAGTTGAGTTATATTTTGACCTTGCTTCATCAGAAT
The DNA here is from genome assembly GCA_018608485.1 of Flavobacteriaceae bacterium. Classification (GTDB taxonomy): domain Bacteria; phylum Bacteroidota; class Bacteroidia; order Flavobacteriales; family Flavobacteriaceae; genus Polaribacter. The sequence goes on from JABAZK010000010.1 coordinate 2,003, forward strand.
CATTCACTGAAAAAGAAAAGCAACTGCTTCTTAAAAACCTCTCTAATAGAATTAATAAAGAAGGAATCTTAAAAATGTATTCAAGCGAAAGTAGAAGCCAACATACCAACAAAGAAAGAGTGGTAAAAAGACTTTTTAAGATGATTGAAAAAGGACTTATTGTTCCTAAAAAAAGAAGGCCAACAAAAATTAGTAGCGCTCAAAAAATAAAACGGCTAGACAATAAGATTAAACATGCTACAAAAAAAATTCTTAGAAAAAAACCAACTTTAGACTAATTATCTTTTATTAATTCAAAAATCCATTTTACCTTTGTAGTGTTCTCATAAAGGGGTGCTTTTTATAAGGCTGAGATCATACCCATTGAACCTAGAACAGGTAATGCTGTTTAGGAAAGCTAGTTAAAAAACTATTTTATATGTTATTTAACAAGTGAAGAAGTAGAATACTTCAAAAATTAATTATTCAACTATAACACAAGAATAATTACCTCTTTTTATTCGTTTTAATTATTTTTAAAATGAAAAAAATTACCATTTTTTTATTCTTGTTTGTAAGTGTACTT
>JABAZK010000059.1 GCA_018608485.1 Flavobacteriaceae bacterium
CTGTCACACACAATAAAGGGATCATGAATGGTATTGATGCAGTTGTATTAGCTACTGGTAACGATTTTAGAGCAATTGAAGCAGGAGTTCATGCCTATGCTTCAAGATCAGGACATTACACTAGCTTAACACATTGTGAAATTACCAATGGCATTTTTCGTTTTTGGATAGAAATTCCATTAGCTGTTGGAACTGTAGGTGGATTAACTTCTTTACACCCCTTAGCAAAATTATCTTTAGAGATGTTGCAACGTCCCTCTGCAAAAGAATTAATGATGATTATAGCAACTGCCGGATTGGCTCAAAACTTTGCAGCTTTACGAGCTTTAACAACCAAAGGAATACAACACGGTCATATGAAAATGCATTTGATGAATATCTTACATCAATTAGAGGCAGATGAACATGAGAAAGCTGTAATTGCTAATTATTTTGATGGTAAAACTGTTACTCACAGTGCCGTAGTTGATAAGTTTCAGGAATTAAGAAATACCAAATAATTTTGAATACATTCTACTCTAACGGAAAATTATTGCTCACTGGAGAATATCTTGTGTTAGAAGGAGCTTCAGCTTTGGCAGTTCCTACCAAATTTGGCCAAGACTTGTCAGTAGAAAAAATTAAGGAACCACAATTAATTTGGGGTAGTTTCACTAATACAGGAGATTGTTGGTTTGAGGCTGTTTTTGAGCTTCCAAAACTTAGATTAGTTCAGGCAACTTTTAATTCTGATTCAGACGGGAGTGCAGATTTTATTGCCGAAACGCTTCAAGATATTTTATTAGAATCCAGAAAATTGAATCCAGAATTTTTAAAATCTGAACATGGGTTTCAAGTAAAAACCAATCTTACGTTTCCTAGAGATTGGGGTTTAGGAACTTCTTCTACACTAATTAACAATATTGCGAAATGGGCAAAAATTGATGCTTTTCAATTGTTGTGGAATTCATTTTCAGGAAGTGGATACGATATTGCCAATGCACAATATAATTCTCCTATTTTGTATGAGGTTAAGAATCAAAAACCAGTCATACAAAAAGTAGATTTTATACCAAGTTTTAGTGATCAATTGTTTTTTGTTCATTTGAATAAAAAACAAGATAGCAAAGATGGAATAGCTAGGTTTAAAGAAAAGCGAGAAAAAACAAATAACGAAATACAACTTGTTTCAGAAATTTCTAGACAACTCATTAAACAACAAAAGCTTTCAGAATTTGAAAAACTGATTCATGAGCATGAAAAAATCATTTCCTCGATTATTGAGTTACCTACAGTCAAAGAAAGCATATTTCCAGACTATTTTGGAACTCTAAAAAGTTTAGGTGCTTGGGGTGGAGATTTTATTTTAGCTACAGGTAATAAAGATACGCCTCAATATTTTAAAACTAAAGGATACACCACAATTCTAAGATATTCAGATATGGTGTTATGAAAAAAGTAATGATTATTGGTGGAGGTGCCGCAGGATTTTTCACAGCAATTAATGCGAAGGAAATGAATCCTGAATTAGATATTACCATTCTAGAAAAAGGTAAAGAAGTACTTCAAAAAGTAAAAATTTCTGGGGGTGGACGTTGCAATGTTACCCATGCTTGTTTTGAGCCCAAAGAATTAGTGCAATTTTATCCAAGAGGTGAAAAAGAATTATTAGGTCCGTTCCATCAATTTATGACAGGTGATACTTTTGAATGGTTTGAGAATAATGGAATTCCTCTAAAAATTGAAAAAGACAATCGTGTTTTTCCTGAATCCAATTCATCGCAATCCATTATAGATTGTTTTCTTAACAAAACTAAGCGTTTAGGAATTTCTGTGCTGAAAAATCATGGAGTCTCCAGCATACAAAAGCAAGGGAATTCTTGGTTGCTTATTACCAAAGAACAACAATTTGTTTGTGATGCTGTTGTAATGGCAGCAGGAAGTAGTAAAAAGGTATGGGAGTTGTCAAAAGCGTTGGGACATTCCATTATTTCTCCTGTTCCTTCATTGTTTACATTTAATATTAAAGATCCCAGAATTAAAGATTTGTTAGGAATATCGGTTCCTAATGCTGCTGTTCAATTAGTTGACACTAATTTGGAAGCTTCAGGACCATTATTAATTACACATTGGGGGATGAGTGGTCCTGCAATTTTAAAACTATCTGCGTTTGGAGCGCGAGTTTTGGCAGAAAAAAATTATGAGTATAAAGTGCAGGTAGATTGGCTCTCTAGACCTACTCATAAAATTGTAAATGTGTTGTTAAATTTAAAAAAGAAACAATCCAAAAAACAAGTAATTGCTAGATCTCCTTTTGAAGAGATTCCAAAAAGATTATGGGAACGTTTTGTAATTGCTGCTAAAATAACAGCTACGTCTAATTGGGCAGATCTAAGCCATTTACAAATAGATACTTTGGCAAATCAACTGACAAAAAGTGTTTTTATTGCCAAAGGGAAAAGCACGTTTAAAGAAGAGTTTGTAACAGCAGGTGGAGTAGATTTAAGAGAGATTAACTTTAAAAACTTTGAAAGTAAATTACAAAATAACTTATTTTTTGTAGGTGAAGTGT
>JABAZK010000053.1 GCA_018608485.1 Flavobacteriaceae bacterium
AGAGAAAGTGCAGTCTACAGAGTTGCGGGAGTGATTAATGTTATTGGAGGATGGTTTTTAACAGCCATTACTGCATTTTTAGCTGCTGCACTAGTAGCATATCTTATTAGTTGGGATATGGTTATGATCCCTGTTTTATTGGTTCTTGTAGCCTTCTTAATAGGAAGAAATACCATCATTCACAGAAAGAAATCTAAAGAAGTAAAAGAACAAGAATATATTCAAAGAGCCGATTTAATAACCATTAATGGAGTTATTGAAGAAAGTGCGGATCATATATCTGGTGTTGCTAACCGTGTAAATAAATTATACACCAATGTCGTTGACGATTTATCTAATCATGATTTAAATAAATTGCGTAAAACAGATAAACACGTTGGTAAATTAAATGAAGAAATAGATAATTTAAAAGATGGCGTATTCTATTTTATAAAATCTTTAGATGATACTTCGGTACAGGCAAGTAGGTTTTATATTTTAGTTCTTGGCTATTTGCAAGATGTTGCGCAATCTATTAGTTACATCTCTAGAGCCAGTTTTAAACATGTAAATAATAATCATAAAAACTTAAAGAAAGGACAGTTAAAAGACTTAAAAGAGATAGACAATCAGTTAACTGAGTTATTAGGAAAAGTAAGTTCTGTATTTGAATTAAGAGCTTTTGATGATTTAGAGGAAATATTAATAGAGAAACAAGATTTATTAAAAGATGTTTCTGACTCTATTGAAAAACAAGTTACTAGAATAAGAATAGAAGAATCTAGTCCAAAAAACACGACTCTATACTTTAGCATTTTATTAGAAACACAAGATCTAATTACTGCTTTAATGAGCTTATTGCAGACTTATGAAGAGTTTCATATTACAACTAGGGAAATAAATTAAGTTCCTAAACCCCGAAGAAATATAAAAACCCAAGTCTTAGACTTGGGTTTTTATATTTCTTGATTTAAAGAAAGTAACACCATTCTTAACTCCATAAAAGAATATGATTTATCTACATTTTCTTTTAAATGAGTTAAATTTTTATACTCAACAGCTTCTATTTCTTTGATCATTTTTTGATACTTTTTTAAAGGAATCAATTCTAAAACATCTATCTCTCCAGACGGAATATAACTTGCCAAATGACTTTCTATAGTCCCAGCTGTTAAACTTCTTTCTTTGGCAATTTCTTTAACAGACAAGCCTTTTTTAAACAACTCGAAAGAAATTTGTTTGGTAGATTTTTTATCCTCTTTTTTTTGTTCATTAAAGGTATTAATACCATTCTCTTTGCAATATATTTCTATTAATTCTAGAATCTCATCTCCATACTTTTTCACCCGTATTTTCCCCATACCATTTACTTTTAACAACTCTTTTTCAGTTCTTGGTAAACTATCGCATATCGCATACAAAGTTTCTTGAGTGAAAATCTGAAAATGAGGAATATTCTCAGCTTTAGAAATATCATCTCTAAGCTCTCGTAGGCCAAGAGCTAAAATAGGATCTCTTTTTGAAGATAATTTTTTCTTTTTAGATGGAGCTGTTTTTTGAAGAACAGCTGCTGCTCTAATCTTTAAATAGGACTGTACCTTAAAACCTTCAGTCATTTTTTTTAAGGCAAAAACTTTCTCACTCAATACTTCTTGTAGCTTATCAAACTGTGTTGTAAAGTCTTTTTTTACAGCTTTATTATCCGAGGAAAAAGATAAACTTGCTATAGGTTGTACTATATTTTTAATACTTTCAGTCAAAAAATAATCTACTGCTTTTTTAAAACGATCTTGAATTTGAGAACTGTTTTCAGGTAAAACACCTTCTTTAGAAATAGTATTTAATTGATTTCTAAAGCCATTAGAAACTTTCATTAAAGCTACAATTCCTTCATCTTTGATGAGTTGTAAGTGTTCTATGACATCTCCTTTAATACTGGGTCTATTCTTATAATAAATATCTATTAACCTGGTAACAGGGTATAAAAAGGATTGGTAATCAAATAACTCTGAAATTAGATTGAGTTGAAACTGGATTTCGGAAGCGGTTAAAACAGATTCATCTGGGTGATTTTCTTCAACCTCTTTACTAAAAATTTGCACTGTATGATCATTAATAATAGCACTACTAGAAATGGGAGTTTTTAATACCAAGCCTTCAAGAGATGTACATCTACTCAAAGCTACATAAGTTTGCCCATGCGCAAAAGAAGCCTCTGCATCTATAATAGCTTTGTTAAAAGTTAATCCTTGGCTTTTATGAATAGTAATAGCCCAAGCCAAGCGCAAAGGAATTTGAGAAAAGGATCCTACAATATCTTCCTTTAACTCTTTAGTTTTTTCATCAATAGAATAATTAACGGTATCCCATTGTTCTTTTTCCGTAACAATTTCATCAATTTCATTGGCACATTGTACGGTTACATTTTCCCTTGAAATAGCTGTAATAATTCCAATTTTACCGTTGTAATATCTTTTTTCTGGTGAAGAATCATTTTTAATAAACATTACCTGTGCTCCTACTTTGAGTGCTAATTTCTCATCATTGGGATAGGCATTTTCGTTGAACTT
>JABAZK010000023.1 GCA_018608485.1 Flavobacteriaceae bacterium
ATTGAAGTGGTGTTGGTAATTGATGATCGTATTTAATGCGTTTAAAACGTTTATAGTCTATTCGCTCTTCTTCTTCTAACAACTGCAAAAGTCTAGTTGATCGGTTGTTGTCATAGGTTTCAAAATTAATTTCTTTGGCAAAATTTTCAGCAATTGGATTGTCTGCTTCACTAGATGATTTAAAAGGACTGTGATTGGCATTGTATACAAAACCAGATGCTGGCTTAACCACTTGCGGTAAATCTTTTATATCATAATAACTATCCCACAAGGTTTCTAGAGTGTTTCCAGGAACTACATCCAACCAATCATAGCCTTCGGCTCTTATTGGAATTTTACCATTTGAAATGTAAAAAATAGTATCGTTTCTATCTGCATACCCAATATTATATCCTGGCAATGCCTTCATTTCTAAAACTTTATAAAATTCTGAAAAATTAGTAGCCTTATTCATTTTCCACCACTGCTCTATGGCTGTAATATTTGTGGTACTTGGAGTTCTTACAGAATAAACACCGGTTTTATTTTTTAATGTTGGACCGTAAATACTTTTATAAAACTTTTTCTTAATTGGTATATTTATTCCAAGAAATTTTAAAGTAAGTTTTGCTTTAAATTTTTCTAATTTGTAGGGTTTACCGTCTACCAAATAAACATCTTTTTTCTTTGGATGCATCTGAAGTGCATATACATCTGCTTTGTCTGGATAGTTTACGGTATGGGTCCATCCTAAATATTCGTTTGCACCAGTTAGTATACAAGGTGTGCCAGGAAATGCCGCTCCAATAATATTGGTACCTTCTTCACTTACCAAATGCGCTTCATACCATGAGGTTGGCCCCTCTAAAGGTTGATGCGTATTAATGGCCAAGAATGTTTCGTCTGAACCAGTTCTATTTCTACTAATGGCAATAAAATTTGATCCTTTACTATCTTCTTCAATTTTGTAAGGCCAAGACAAACTATTATTTACAATGCCACTAACTAGTTTATCTGCTTCATTAGAAATAAACAGTTGCAATTGTGTGTAGCGAAGTAATTTTTTAACGGTAAGAGGAAATAATTTTTTTTCTAGAATCTGCTCAGGATATTTTTTTGCATAAGCATTTAATCCTGCCGCAAAACCCTCTGAAAGGGCTATGAATTTTTCATCGAGAGTGTTGTAATATTTATCAACCGTTTCTTCAGATTGAATTAATTGTGTCAAAAAATCGGCACCAGCACCTTTTAAACCGATGAGCTTTCCCAGTAATCCGTTACCAGCTAAATATCCCTCTTGAATAAGTTTAAAGTGGTCTTCTGCTTGCGCCCAAGCAAAGCCATAAGCTACCTCAGGATCTGTTGACGCATATACATGAGGTACACCAAAATTATCTCTTATAATTTCTATATGATCTGGGTTAATTTGTGAATACCCTTTGAAATAAATACCGATAGTAAGTAGAAAGAATACAATTTTTTTCATAGGATTATTAATTTAAAATAATGTCTCATTATAAAATTTTAAAATATTGATTTTTATAAATATTGATTTATATAATTTGATATTTTATCAAAAGTATCCGTTAGATTTTGACCAAACCAACCATGACCTTCCTCTTCGTAGAAAGTAAATTCATGGGTAACTCCAAGAGTGGTAAGTCGAGAATCCAAATCAATTCCTTGTGAGTTTGGCACTAACGGATCTTGACCTCCATAAAAAAGCAATGTTGGAGGGGAAGTAGCTGTAGCTGTATGATACGGGCTGGCAGATTCTAAAAAGGAAATTGAAGGATTTCCAAATAAAAAATACATAGATTGAAAGGTAGGATTTGTGCTATTATAATAAGCTGGATCTGTAAAATTTGTAGGACCTACAATACTGCACACCATGTCTACTTGATTATTGGTGTCATTGGCATAACTCCATAATAATGATAAATGGGCACCAGCACTTAAACCTATAAAACCAATATCATCACTAATAACAAGTGATGTTTTATTTGATGAAATATAATTTACTACTGCACTTATATCATTTGTTTGCATAGGAACTGGTGGTGAATTTACTCCTGCTAAAGTATAATTTATGTTTACTATCCCTAAGGATGGATGATTTTGCATTACATAATCTCTGACACCATTCATATCTTCTTTATCACCACCTATCCAACTACCTCCATGAACTAAAAATAAAACTTTGGTGTTTTCTGTTCTATTCTCTGGAAGATAGATGTCAAAAACTTGATTGCTATCTGAACCGTATGAAACATCTAATGCTTCATAAGCTTCAATAATTTCTGGTTCTAAATTTATTTCGGAATCTTCATTTGAACAGCTTAAAAATAAAACTCCAATAAAAGCTAAATAAAAAAGTTTTTTTAGAATTTTCATATTCAATATTAATTTTTATGTTTTTTTGGCCCTGGAAAAAACATATTTGTTTGATCTTGGTATTCTTTATAATTAGGCCTCTTTTGAAGTGTATAAAACTCTGATGGTACTGCTCCAGTATAATAAACCAGTGTTGAGTACATAATGTATGATATATAAAACAATCCTAT
>JABAZK010000169.1 GCA_018608485.1 Flavobacteriaceae bacterium
ACAACAGCAGGTGCTATAGCCTTGTTAATAAATGAGAACACAGAGGATGCGTTTATTATAAAAAGATTAAAAGAGGAAGGTGCAATTATTTTAGGAAAGTCAAACTTAAGTGAATGGGCCTATTATTTTTGTGGAACATGTCCTTTAGGTTACAGTGCAACTGGTGGACAAACTTTAAATCCATATGGTAGAGCTATTTTTGAATCTGGTGGTTCAAGTTCAGGAAGTGGTGTAGCTGTTGCAGCAAATTATGCCGTAGCAGCTGTGGGTACAGAAACTTCTGGATCTATAACTTCTCCATCTAGCCAAAATTCTGTTGTGGGTTTTAAACCCACTGTTGGGTTGTTAAGTAGAACAGGTATTATTCCTATCTCAAGTACTCTTGATACACCCGGTCCAATGACTAAAAACGTCACTGATAATTATATTTTATTCAATTCAATGCTTGGTAATGACCCTTCTGATCCAAAATCTATTGAAATTGGAGATACAGACTTTGGTGATGTTCAAGAATCCTTTAAAGGAAAACGCTTTGGAGTATTTAAAGATCTTTTTAGAGATTCAATTTTTAAGAATAATATGGATATAATTAAAGAAGCAGGAGGAGAAATTGTTTTAATTGCTCCAAGAAAGATAGAGCTTCCAGGTTTTTTATCAATCTTAAACCTCGAAATGAGAGATGAATTGCCTAAATATTTAAAAAATTATGCTGATAAAAAGGTGAAAATTTCAGATATAAATGACATCATATCATATAACAAATTAGAAAATGAATTGAGAGCTCCTTACGGCCAATTAAGATTTTTAAACATTGGAAAAGACCCAACAACTCAAGTAGATTTAGAAATAATTAAAAAGAATTTAAAAACAAAAGCTAGAACTTTTTTTAAAGCTTTTGATACAGAGAATTTAGATGCTATTTTGTCTATGAATAATTACCATTCTGCCTATTCTGCAGTTGCTGAGTACCCCAACCTCACAATACCTATGGGGTATAAGGAATCAGGAGAGCCCGTTAGCCTTACTTTTATTGGAAAATCAAATGAGGAAGGTAAATTATTATTACTAGGGTATACTTTTGAGCAGTTATCGAATCACAGAAAAATGCCAGAAATATTCAAGTAAAATTTGTGTTAATAAATGTATTTTTGCCATTCTAAAAATAGAGAATGAGAACGAAGTCAGTAAAGAAAAATAAGATCAATGTAGTTACATTAGGCTGCTCTAAAAATATTTATGATTCTGAAGTTTTAATGGGCCAATTAAAAGCCAATGGAAAAGATGTTGTTCATGAAGATAAAAATGATGAGGGTAATATTGTTGTAATCAATACTTGTGGTTTTATTGGAAAAGCAAAGGAAGAGTCTATAGATACCATTTTACATTATGTAGAAAAAAAAGAAGCAGGTGATGTAGATAAGGTTTTTGTGACAGGTTGCCTTAGCGAACGTTATAAACCAGATCTAGAAAAAGAAATTACTGATGTAGATCAATATTTTGGGACACATGATTTACCAAATCTTCTAAAAGTTCTTGGTGCAGATTATAAACATGAACTCATAGGTGAACGATTAACTACCACACCTAAACATTATGCCTATTTAAAAATAGCAGAAGGTTGTGATAGACCTTGTTCTTTTTGTGCTATTCCTTTAATGCGCGGAAATCATAAATCAACACCAATTGAAGATCTTGTAATTGAGGTAGAAAAATTAGCTCAAAAAGGAATCAAAGAAATCATGCTTATTGCACAGGATTTAACATATTATGGTTTAGATATCTATAAAAAAAGAGCATTGGCCATGCTTTTAAAAGCTTTAGTTAAAGTTGATGGAATAGAATGGATACGAATGCATTATGCTTTTCCAACTGGTTTTCCGATGGATGTGTTAGAGGTCATGAAAAACGAACCTAAAGTGTGTAATTATCTGGATATTCCTCTGCAGCATATTAATACAGAGATTTTAAAATCTATGAAGCGTGGTACTTCACACGAAAAAACAACTGCCTTAATTCATAAATTTAGAGAAGCAGTTCCTAATATGGCAATTAGAACTACCTTAATTGTTGGCTATCCTGGTGAAACAGAAGCACAATTTCAAGAATTAAAAGATTGGGTAGAGGAAATTCGTTTTGAACGCCTGGGAGCATTTGAGTATTCTCATGAAGAAAATACAGGAGCTTTTGTTCTAGAAGATGATGTTCCAGCAGATGTAAAGTTTAGGCGTGTTAATGAAATCATGGAAGTTCAATCGCAGATTTCTTGGGAAATTAATCAACATAAAATAGGAAAAGTATTTACTTGTTTGTTCGATAGAAAAGAAGGAAATTATTTTTATGGGCGAACAGAATTTGATTCACCAGATGTAGATAACGATGTACTCGTAGATGCGAGAGAACATTATATAAAAATAGGTGAATTTATTCCTGTTAAAATACATGAGGCGGGAGACTTCGATTTATACGGTACTCCTGTAAAATAATTTTACAATTTATAGCAGTAGTATCTTTTGTAAAATTCTAATTAACAGATACTT
>JABAZK010000063.1 GCA_018608485.1 Flavobacteriaceae bacterium
CCAAAATCTAAAGTCCAGGCATAAATGTCTGCGACGTTATAAGTTAAATTTGGATTTAAATGAAGACTATCCATAGCTTCAGATAACGTGGAATAAATTTTACCCGCAACTTCTTTTTCTATAATTTTTATGGGTTTTCTATACTTATAAGCAATGATTGTGGAGTCTTTGAAATCTACTATTGTGGCACTGGCTTTACTGTTTTTGTAAATGAAAACTTCTGCTTTTTCAAGAGTATCTTTACTTGCAAGTATCATGTAGGGTATTCCAGCTCTAATTCTTCTAACATCAAAGGTGTCTTTGATTTTTTTTGCAATCGCATTTATTTTAGGATAATAAACATGATGTCTGTCTAGAATAATTCCAAAACTCTCTCCTTTTTTAATGGTGTCTTTAATAACTTTATAATTATTTAGTGTGTAGCCAAATTCATGAATAATTTTAGGTTTTGAAGCAGCGGTATTACTAGAGGAACTTTCATCGTCTCCCTGATTATCATTACCACAAGACGTAACAATTAATAAAACAAAAAGAAGAATACTAAATTTTTTCAATGTTGTTAAATTTATTCTTGGTTAAGAATTCCGTAAAAATACAACTAATCAGTCATAATTTTAAATGAATTTGCTAATCCTTTAAAAGCTTTTAATTCTGCTCTTAAAGATCCAACAGCAAGCGCTGCTTTTAATCTAACTGGAATTTTATTTTTATCATCTGTAACCCATATGGTTACACTTTCACTTTCTTTAAAAACTCTTCCAGATTGAACTACAGGACGTAATTTGATTGTTTTTATTTTTCCAAACTTAGTTTTTATGTATTCTTTACCTAAAAATTTAAGCTTAAAAGCAAAAGTCTTGGAGTCAAAAAACATATTTAAATCAATTTCGTCACCAGCTTTTATAGTATCTGTATTGATAGTTCTTAGGTAGTAAAAAGCTGAAATCATATCTTGGACATCACCAAAAGAGACCTCTTTTGTGGTATTGTATTTGAAATCTTCAATAGTAGCTATTTTTGTGTCTTGATTAAATCGAATATCCCTTTTGATAATATAACCTCCTTCGTTAACATCTCTCTTAAATAAATATGGCATTACTTTGTATGAATCAAAGTAAGATTGATAAGTGTCTCTAACTTTAAAAAACCAACCTATAAAATCACTTGTTTTCCCAAAACCTTTTGCATGAAAAACTTTTTTGCCGTTTAAATCTGTTTCTTTAAGTGTAAGTTCTGCAGTGCCAGCTTTAAAGAATCCACTGTAACTCATTTTATATTTTAACCACTCTCCGTCTTTAAAAGGTTTAGTTTTTTCTTGCCCTAAGAGAACTGTATTAAACGAGAGCAGAAAGCAGATTAAAATTAAATTTTTCATACACATCAAACATATAAAAATTGAATGAGAATTATCTTACTTAGAAAAACAAAAACTCCCTAATTTGAAGTAGGAAGTCTTTTTTAACTAAAAATTATCATTTATCTAGAAGGTACCCCAATTTTTTAATTCTTCTTCAGACCATAAATAAGGATAAAAGATTCTTCGCTGGTATTTAGGGTGTAAGTATTTCCTCCAACTACTTCCTCCGGTAGCCTCTAATTCTTTTTCTTTACCTCCTAAATATTTTCCTGCGGCATCATAGTGCGCTAATACCCACTTCACATTTACAGTGTAATCATAATGGCGCATTGCTTCAATTAATGTAGCATCTTTTTGAACCTCTTTGGGTAATTGTTTAAATTTCATTGATAAATTACACGCATTATAATCTTCCATAAAGTCTATAAAATCACCCATGTATTTTTTATCAAATAACTTAATCAATACAGATTTTTCGCCAGTATTGTGATTTTTTCCAGCAGCTTGCCAATACAAGTGATCATAGGCGTTTTTAAACGGAGAATTACGATCAATAGTTTCTCTATGCCGTGCATCAATTAAATTAATGAGTTCTGTTGATGCAAATTCTATCTTTCTGTATTGTGCGCTTTGAAAACCACTTGCAGGAGTTAAAGTGTTTCTAAATTTTAAATATTGATCTCGCTCCATTCCATCAGCCATCACAGTAAATGAATTGCTTAGCATATCAAAATACCTACTAATTCTCATTAAATGTATTGCAAATTTCTCTGCACTAACTTCATTTGTTTTAGCTACTTGATCAATTTCCCATAACACCATTTTGAATAACAATTCATTAACTTGATGGTACATAATAAATACCATTTCGTCGGGTTGATCTGTTCTTGGAATCTGCAAACCTAAAAGTGCATCAGTTTGAATATAATCCCAATAGGTAATGGGAGTACTCCATAGTAATCCCTCTAACATGGAGTCTAAAGGAACGCCTAGTTTTTTATATTTCTCTTCAATGGCTTTTAATAATTTGTCTTTACTCATATGTATTGAAAGTTATGCATTCTTTTTTGATAAAAAATTACAAGGTTCCCCTTTTAGCCTGCTCTCTCTCTATAGATTCAAATAAAGCCTTGAAATTTCCTGCACCAAACCCTTTAGCTCCCATTCG
>JABAZK010000130.1 GCA_018608485.1 Flavobacteriaceae bacterium
TCTCCTGAAGAAACCATAGAGCCTCTTTTAGCAGCATCTGCCTCATTTTTCTTTGCCAATTCCATGTCATACAAACGAGAACGGAGTACTTTAAATGCTTTTTCTTTGTTTTTATGTTGCGATTTCTGATCTTGACATTGTGCAACCAAACCAGTTGGTATATGAGTTAAACGAACTGCGGAGTAGGTTGTATTTACAGATTGCCCTCCTGGCCCTGAAGAACAGAAAAAATCTATTCTTACCTCTTTTGGATTGATTTCAACATCAAATTCTTCAGCCTCTGGAAACACCATACATGTTGCTGCTGAAGTGTGAACTCTACCCTGTGTTTCTGTTTGAGGTACTCGCTGAACTCGATGAACACCAGCCTCAAACTTTAAAGTTCCATACACATCATTCCCTGAAACTTCAAACTGTATTTCTTTAAAACCTCCATTTGTTCCTTCACTGAAATCTACTGTAGACACTTTCCATCCTCTGCCCTCACAATATTTCGTATACATTCTAAATAAATCTCCTGCAAAAATACTTGCCTCGTCACCACCTGTTCCTGCTCGTAATTCTACAACAGCATTTTTAGAATCTTCTGGATCTTTTGGAATTAATAAAAATTTAATTTCTTCTTCTAATTCAGGAATACGATTGGAGGCCTCATCCATTTCCATTTTGGCCATTTCAACCATTTCAGAATCTGATCCGTCGGCTATTATTTCTTTCGCTTCTTCTATATTATTTAGTAAAGTTTGATACTCCTCTCCTCTTTTAACAACAGTTCCTAAATCTTTATACTCTTTACTAAGATGAGCATATCGTTTTTGATCCATGATGATTTCTGGCTGAATAATCAAATCAGAAACTTCATCATAACGTTGTTTAATAATTCTAATTTTATCTAACATTAGGTATCTTTTCGTTGGTAGCTAAATTACAATTTTTATGAGATTAATTGATTTAAAAGAAGCGTTAAATACTAATACTCAAAAACTCCATAATCACTTTTAATCGTTAATTTTTTAACATCAGAGGCTTCCACTCTACCAATAATTTTTGCATCTACTTGATATGATTTAGAAATCTTTATGATGTCTTCTGCAACTTCAGGTGAGGTGTAAATTTCCATTCTGTGCCCACAATTAAAAACCTGATACATTTCTTTCCAATCTGTTTTGGATTGACTTTGAATTAGCTTAAACAGAGGTGGTACTGAAAACATATTATCTTTAACAACATGCAAATTATCTATAAAGTGTAATATTTTTGTTTGTGCACCACCAGAACAATGAATCATTCCGTGAATGGAGTCTGAAGTATATTTTGATAAGATTTCTTTGATAATAGGTGCATAAGTTCTTGTTGGAGACAACACTAACTTTCCTGCATTTAGTGGAGAGTTTTCTATTTTATCTGTTAATTTTACAGCTCCTGAGTATACCAAATCCTCTGGCACAGCAGCATCAAAACTTTCAGGATATTTATTTGCTAAATACTTATCAAAAACATCATGTCTAGCAGATGTTAATCCATTAGAACCCATGCCTCCATTGTATTCAGTTTCATAAGAAGACTGACCAAAAGATGCTAGACCCACTAGTACATCCCCAGCTTTAATGTTTGAATTATCAATTATATCAGTTCGTTTTACTCTAGCAGTAACTGTAGAATCTACGATGATTGTTTTTACTAAATCTCCTACATCTGCCGTTTCCCCTCCTGTTGAATGTATGGTAACACCAAACTTTTTCAACTCTTCAATTAACTCTTCTGTACCATTAATTATAGCCGATAAAACTTCGCCAGGTATTTTACTTTTATTTCTACCAATTGTGGATGATAACATAATATTATCTGTAGCACCTACACAAAGTAAATCATCTATATTCATGATTAATGCATCTTGGGCTATCCCTTTCCAAACCGATAAATCTCCAGTTTCTTTCCAATACATATAAGCTAGAGATGATTTTGTACCAGCGCCATCAGCATGCATGACCAAACAATAATCATCATCGTTTGTTAAATAATCTGGAACTATTTTACAAAATGATTTTGGAAACAATCCTTTATCAATATTCTTTATAGCATTGTGAACGTCTTCTTTGGAAGCCGAAACACCTCTTTGAGCATATCTTTTTGAAACTTCTTGACTCATTTTTAATAAGGATTTTGCACAAAAGTACGGATTGTTTTCTTTTTTGGAATAAATTTTGAAAACGAAATCGTTGTAGTAAATTTTTGTTTAAAAAAAACGTTTTTAAATTCTCAAAATTTGATCATTTTTTTACAGAAAAACAATTCTAACATGCTCTTTATTAGCAATTTAATAATTGTGAATAAAGTTTTAAAAAAAACTTGATTTTCACTTAATATTATAAGATTAGAAACCTGATTTCGTTATATATTTGTAAGAAAATTAACTCACTAAACTTAAATATGAGCAAGTCTAAATTAGAGTACATTTGGTTAGACGGTTACTATCCAACTCAAAACATGCGAAGCAAGACTAAAGTCGAAAATGA
>JABAZK010000041.1 GCA_018608485.1 Flavobacteriaceae bacterium
ACCCTCTGTAGTACCGTTTGCAATCGCATCTAAAATATTTGATCCAATTTTATCTTGAGAAACTGTAACATCTGTATTTACTTTTTGAGTTTGTGGATATAAAATTTTAGAAATTACAATGGCACCCGGAGCAGCCATCACAGAAGCTGCTAATAAATGTTTGGCAAAAACTAATTCTAAGGCCTTATCACCACCTCCTAAAAATCCAATATAGGCTGCTAGAACAGCACCAGCAACAGTAGCCATTCCTCCTACCATTACCAAAAGCATTTCAGACTTATTCATTTTTTCTAAGTATGCCTTAATCAGAAGAGGTGCTTCAGTTTGTCCTAGAAAAATATTACCTGCTACAGATAAACTTTCCATTCCTGATATCCCTAAAAATCTTGATAAAATTTTAGCTAAAATTTTAACTAACCATTGAATAACTCCTAAATAAAATAATAAAGATGTTAGGGCAGAAAAAAAGATAATAGTAGGCAATACTTGAAAAGCAAAAATATAACCAAACTTATCCATATCACTTATCATACCCGCAAATAAGAACTCACTACCTGCTTTTGTATACTCTAATATTTCGATAAAAATACTTCCTATAAAATTAAATATAGTTTGAATAAAATTTACTTTTAGGACTCCTATAGCTATGATTAATTGAATAGATAAACCAATTCCAACTTTCCTCCAATCTACAGCTCTTCTATTGGCACTAAATAAGAATGAGATAATTAATAACACAAACATTCCTAATACTCCTCTCCAAAGGCTATTCATTGAAAAACCCTTGCTAGGAAGTATTTTATTTTCAGCTTCAATTGCAGCTATTTCTTTGGATTTTTTTGTTGCGCTAAAAGAATATATAGTTTCATTTTCAGATAACGTTAAAATAGAATCTGTTATCTCAACAATTTTATAACTACGAACGGTGTCTTTTGGTAAAGAATAATTTAAGGTTAAAATGTTATTCTGATGAATGTAGCTTCCTTTAGCTACCAAACTATCTTTTGATAGTAAAGAATAATTGAATTCACCATCTTTTAAACTGAATGAATCAGATGGATTTACATTAACTAAGGAAACCCCACTATTATTTTTGATAGATTCAAATTTCCAATCTTTTTCTATTGATTGTCCTACTGTAATTAATGAAATAAGAAAAAGGATTCCGGTAATATATTTTTTCATAGTTTATGATCGTTTACTTATTTCGTCTCTAATTTTTGCAGCTTTCTCATAATTTTCATTTTCAACAGCCTCCTTTAATTGGTCATGTAGCTCCTGTAAAGAATATTTACTAAAATTTGATATATTTTTGGAGTCTGCTTGTTCTAGGGTTACCTGAATTGCCTCAGGCTCTAAGATTTCCTTGATAGCAATTTCCTCTTCAACTTTCAAATATATACCAGCTTTGTCTAAAATATTCTCATACGTGTAAATAGGAGCCAAAAAACGAATAGCTATAGCAATTGCATCTGAAGTTCTTGTATCTATAATTTCTTCTACTCCATCTTTCACACAAATTAAACTAGAGAAGAAGATTCCATCAACAAGCTTGTGTATTATAACTTGTTTTACAGTGATTTTAAATCTTTCAGAAAATGTTTTAAATAAGTCATGTGTTAGCGGCCTTGGCGGTCTAATTTCTTTTTCTAACGCTATGGCTATAGACTGTGCCTCAAAAGCACCAATTATTATTGGTAATGTTCTCTTACCCTCCATTTCACTTAACACCAAAGCATAAGCACCACTTTGAGTCTGGCTGTAGGAGATCCCTTTTATTGTTAATTTTATCAAACTCATGAATCTAACTAAAAAAGCTGTCTAATTTGTGGAAACTACCAAAATTAGACAGCTCTTATTTGAGCACAATTTACTAAAAATTATGAGTTTTGCGCTTTAAAATCTTTGAGTTTACTAATTAAATTTGGTACAACCTCAAAAGCATCTCCTACAATACCATAATCAGCTGCTTTAAAGAAAGGAGCCTCAGGATCTGTATTGATTACTACTTTTACCTTAGACGCATTAATTCCAGCTAAGTGTTGTATAGCTCCAGAGATACCAATAGCAATATATAAGTTTGTGGCAACTGGCTTTCCAGTCTGTCCTACATGTTCTCCATGTGGTCTCCATCCTAAATCAGAAACAGGTTTAGAACAGGCTGTGGCAGCGCCTAAAATATCTGCCAACTCCTCTACCATTCCCCAATTTTCAGGACCTTTTAAACCTCTACCAGCTGAAACTACTACATCTGCATCTGCAATGGTTACTTTACCTACAGCTTTGTCTATACTTGTAGATTTAACCCCTAGTTCAGAAACTGATGCTTCAAAATTTTCAACTGATGCTGTGACAGGATTTTCATGAATTCCAAATGAATTCTTAGCTAAACCAATTACTTTATTTTCTGTTGTAATTTCTGTATTGTTAAATCCTTTGTTTGAAAAAGCTTTCCTTTTTACAACAAAAGGATTTGTTGAACTTGGTGCATCTACAACAT
>JABAZK010000124.1 GCA_018608485.1 Flavobacteriaceae bacterium
AAGTTTTTGATGAGTAATAAGTCATCATTCTGTATGGCTTTATCTAAATCTGTAATAATTCCTAAAACATTCCCAGGGTAAAATTGAGTAGGATGTGCTGTAAGAACAACACGAACTTTAAATTCTTTAAGATATTTTTGTAGTTCTTCCTTTTTGTTTTGAGAGAAGGCAGCTTCTTTAGAACTGGTTAAGGTTCCTATACCATCCATGTTATTTACATTTTCAAATTCTGCATCTTCAATAGCATCAAACAACACAATTTGTCTCTCTATATACTGTATAAAACGAAATAATAAATGAATTTTTTCTTCTTCAGTAGGGTTTTCTTGGTATTTTTTAAAAAAATAATCTACGATTTGTGTGGGGTTTTCGCCAAGTGAGAATCCCTTTTTACACACCTCATGAAATAGCGGTAATAACACTCCAGTATTACTAATAGAATCAAAAGGTAAGGTCATAAATATACTGTTGTATATTTTGTACTTTGAGACTACATTATCGTTAAATTTAGAGAGTTTTAGTGCACTAGACATAGGAAAAAATTGAAAAGTGAAATTACAAAAAAACCCAATTTTGTGATGAGTTCAGGAGGTTTTTCTACGAAAACGATGTAAAAAAAGGTTATTATTTTTCTTTAGGGAACCAACGATTCATAGAATATCCAAAAACAAAGCCACCCAATAGCCACAAAGGAAATGCGATGCCTATTTTTTTTAGAGTGATCTCTTCATCATTAAAGTAGGGAATAATAAGTGCTAATAAAATAAACATTCCAACACCCCAAGGCAGGCCAATTTTTATAATATTAGTTAACTTTTTTGACATTCTTAAAACTAATTATTCCTTCTTGCAACCAAGCGAGATAGGTATCTATATCTGTATATTGTTCAGCTTTATTTAATATTTCAAATTCTGAAGTTAGTTGAACATAGTAGGGTTGTGAGGCTGTTTTAAAATTCACCGTTTGAAAGGTAGCCCACTTGTCTCCAACAGTTGTGATCTCTTTTAACTGTCCGTTGGCTCGCTTGAAGTTAAATTGGGCTGTTTCAGGTAATTCTTTTCGATCATCTACATACAAAGAAATTAAAATATAGTCCTCTTTTAGTAGTTTGTAAATGGCAGGGTTACTCCATACATTTTCTTCTACTTTTCTACAATTAACACAGGCCCAACCTGTAAAATCTAATAAGATGGGTTTGTTTGCTGCTTTTGCTGCTGCCAGTCCTTCCTCAAAATCTTTATAACAGTTTAAGCCTAAGGGGCAATCGTTTTCTTGTTCATAAATACTGTAAAATTGAGGAGGCGGAAAACCACTCAATAAACTTAAATTCCAGCTTGGTGCTTTAAATGTTCCCGGAATAAGATAGATTACAAATGCAAGAACTAGGATTCCAAATGATCCTCTAGAGAATGAGATTTTTTTATCGGTAGTGTCGTGTGGGAAGCGTATCCTTTTTAAGATATACAGTGCCAATCCAATAAAAATAACAATCCATATACCAACAAATACCTCACGTTTTAACAGATTCCAATGGGCAACGAGATCGGCATTAGACAAGAACTTAAAAGCAAAAGCCAATTCTAAAAACCCAAGAATAACTTTGGTAGTATTTAACCAACCTCCTGAGCTAGGGATAGACTTTAACCAATTTGGGAATAAGGCAAATAAGGTAAAAGGGAGCGCTAAGGCCAATCCAAAACCAGTCATTCCAGCACTCAATTGCATAGCTCCGCCATCTGCAGTTAAAGAACCTGCCAATAAAGAACCTAAAATAGGACCGGTACAAGAGAATGAGACAATAGCTAGGGTTAAGGCCATAAAGAAAATACCAATGAACCCGCCAACGTTTGAAGCAGTATCCATTTTATCTCCCCAAGAACTTGGTAAGGTAATTTCATAATATCCAAAGAAAGAAAAGGCAAAGAAAACTAAGATGGCAAAAAAGAAACTATTTAACCATACATTGGTTGAGATGGTGTTTAAAATTTCTGGATTTACACTATCTAAAAAGTGGAAGGGAACACTTAACAATAGGTAAATAATAACAATACATAAACCGTATAGAATGGCATTGCTAATTCCTTTAGCTTTAGCCTGAGATTGTTTGGTAAAGAAAGATACCGTTAAGGGAATCATTGGAAATACACACGGGGTTAAAAGGGCTAATAAACCTCCAATAAATCCAAGTAAAAAAATGGTAAATAAATCTTTTTTTTGTTGTTTTCCGTCTGAATCTTGGTCTAAGAGATCCTTGTTTTTTAGTGGAAGAACCAGTTGGTTAGAAAGTAGTTTACTTTTTTCGTCTAGTTCAACCTCCTCGGTAACAATAGCTTTTCCATCTAAAGAAAAGGTAAAGTCTTCTTCAATTTGAATACAAACCTCTTTACATACCTGTGCAAAAAAGTTTAATGTAACATTACTAATTTCTGTATTGGTAAGTTGTATTCGTTGCGTAATAATGGCTTTTTCTTTAAAGTAAATCTCTTCTTTTTCCCATACATCACTGTATTCTTTGTAGGTCTTGCTTTCTACTGCTTTGCCAATTAGTTGAAATCCTGTAGTGTTTTTAGCAGCTAAAATTTCCATAGGCAGCGAAGCATTTTCTGGATTGTATTGAGAATACATATGCCATTGGTCTTGAATCTTTACAGTAAAAATTAAATCGTAGGTTTCTTCAGATACTTTTTCAACAGATGTAGAAAAAACAGCTGGATTATTTTCTGTTTGAGCAAAGCTATTTAGGGTAAAAAATAGTAAAAAAAGAATTCCTAATTTTTTCATGATAGATACGATATTTTCAATCGATTGGTAGTTGTCTTGTTTGCTAGATATCGTCGATCTTGTCTGAGTCCTACAACCCAAATAATATGGTCTTTAGCATCTGTAAGCATCCAAATTTTTTCTTTGTCTAACAAAGATAATTTATTGTCTTTAAATAGTTGACTTATTTTCTTACTACCTATCATTCCAGTTGGATACATGGCATCTCCATGATGCCACTTTTTTAAAGATAACGGATAGCTAATTAAATCATTATCAATAATAATTTGATGATTGTTTTTAGAGGTATAATCGTCTGTTTTTTGAATGATAAGCTTAATGGGGTTAGTAATTTCTGACACTTTTTGGTCAATAAGAATTGGATCTTTTGTAGATTGGTTTTTATTGATAGTAGTTACTATTAGAAAATTCCTATCTTTTAATAACCTATGTGTGTTAGAAAATACTTGTTTGCCTGGTTGCGCAGAAATCAAATCAACAATGTCATTCCAAGCAGTAAAACCATATCCATGCAGAAGTTGATATAGATACGCTTTCTTGTTTGAAAGCTTATCGATTTCTTTACAACTTATTTTCAATAAATCATTTTCATAAGAAACAACGTTGGTAGTAATATTTTTTAAAGCGTCATTAATAAGAGACTGACTTTCATTTAAGTGTTCTAAAGTATTTTGAAAACTCTTTAAAATGTGGGGATTTAGTTCCTTTAAAATAGGAATTACTTTGTGGCGTACTTTATTTCTTACATATTTTACGCTAGCATTAGATCTGTCTTCTCTCCAAACAATTTCATTTTTTATAGCAAATAAGGTGATGTCATCTCTAGAAAAAGCTAATAACGGCCTCACAGATTTTTTATTAATAGCAGGAATCCCTGTAAACCCCTCTAAACCACTTCCTCTAATTAAATTTATAATGAAAGTTTCTAAATTATCATTGGAATTGTGCGCTGTTAATACATAGTCATAATCTTTAGCATCTAGTAGCTTATAAAACCAATTATAGCGTAAATCTCTTGCAGCTACCTGAATAGAAATCTTGTTTGTTTTTGCATATTTTTCTGTTTCAAAAGAGGTTGCATACACAGGTATTTTAAGTGTTTTTGCTAAAGATTTAACAAAGGCTTCATCCTCATCACTTTCTTGCCCACGCAAGTTAAAATTACAATGACATAAAGAAAAGTTGAGGTTTAATTGACTACATAAATGAGCTAGCACAACACTGTCTATTCCTCCAGAAATAGCAATAAGAAGTTTACTGCCCTTTAAAAAAGGAAAGTTTTGATGTAAATGTTGTTTAAATTTCTGTAGCATTGATGTTACAAAAATATGGAAATTAAAGTTGAGAACTTATCCAGTTTACAACATCAACTAGCATTTCATTTTTGCATAAATCGTTTTGTAATTCGTGATAGCCATTTTCATACAATTTCAGAGTTGCTCTATCAGCATTATCTGCAAATTCTTTTGTTCCTCTATAATCGATAATTTTATCACCTGTTCCATGTAGCAATAATATTGGGATGTTCAGTTTAGGTGCATTATCAATAGCCCATTTTCCAGAATCAATAAAGGTTAAAGAGAAGTTAGGACTAATTTTTGAATGTATCAAAGGGTCATTTATATATGCATCAACTTCTATTTTTTCTCGAGAGATATCATTCGGATTTATCTCATTACCCATTGTTATTGAGGGTGCTATTTTTTGTAATACCTTTCCAATAGCTAATTTAATTTTTGGAGGCTCAAAAGCCAATTTTAAAAAGGGGCTTGTGGCAATAATTCCTTGTATATGAGTTGTTTTTTTGAGTGCATAATTAATTACAGTATTTCCACCCATAGAATGACCATATAAAAAAACAGGGGTATTGGGGAAAAATGCTCTGGCTTTTTCTATAGTTACACCAATGCTTTCTAATACGGCTTCAAAACTAGGGTTATGGCCACGTTTACCAGTTGTTTTGCCATGCCCAAAATGATCAAAAGCAACAACAGAAAAATCATGTTCATTTAACTTCTTGGCTACATGCTTGTAGCGTCCTGAGTGTTCGCCCATTCCATGAGCCAAAACAACAACTGCTTTTGTGTTTTTTGCTTCCCAGTATTGACCATAAAAGGTGGTTTTGTAAATACTAAAATTGAATTCTTTATGAGCCATCATTAGTTCTTTTTAGCCAAATTCTAATACTTTTACGAAGTGATTCCTCTGGTCTTGGTAAAGGAATGGTTTTACCAAATTGTTTACTTCTTTTATATGTTGAGAATGTAATTTTTAGTTGTTTCCATGCGTCAGGGTACATTTTTAAAAATGTATTGAATAAGATTTGCTCTGTTGCTTTTTCAGTAAGACTCTTGTAAACAGCTTCAAATTTTTCTTCTTGATTTGGAATCATAACTTGATAGAATTTGTTAAAACAAATTGCATTGCCTTTGCTTTTAATAAGCACTCTTCGTATTCTTTTTCTGGAGAAGATTTTGCTGTTATGGCGCTTCCTACTGAAAATGAAAGGTATTTTTTTACAGCATCATACAAAATACTTCTAATAACCACATTAAAATCAAAATCGCCATTGGGAGTAAAATAACCAACAGTTCCAGAATACAATCCTCTTTTTGTTTCTTCCAAGTCTTCAATGATTTTCATTGCAGATATTTTAGGAGCACCTGTCATACTTCCCATCGGAAAGGTGTCTTTGATAACATCTACAAGATGCACATCATCCTTTAATTCTGATACCACTGTAGAGATCATTTGATGAACTTGTTTAAATGACGATACTTTACATAATTCTTCTACTCGGACACTTCCTTTTTTAGCAGATTTAGATAAATCATTTCTAACTAAATCAACAATCATGATATTTTCTGATCGTTCTTTAATATCTACTGTCAGGGCCGCAGCTGTTTTCTGATCCTCCAATCGATTTTTAAAGCGTTTGGCAGTTCCCTTAATGGGTTGTGATATAATTTTAGCACCTTCTTTCTTTAAGTATCTTTCTGGTGATGCACAAAGTAAATATTGGTGATCAATTTTTAAAAATGTAGCAAAAGGAGCTTCAGAGATCGTATTTAAATCTTCATAAATATGCAATGGATTGATGTCTGTATTTTCTGCATAAAATTCCTGGCAAAAATTAGCTTCATAAATATTCCCTTTATGAATGTGTTTTAATATTTTATCTACTTTTAGATGGTAGTCTTTTTTTGAAATTCGTGATTTAATTTCAATATTTTTCTCACTTATATCAATACGTTGTTGTTTCAGTTCAATGTTGCAAATTGCTTTAAAGTCTGTGTCAATTTCATCTTCAACCATTGCTAAATACTGAAATTCTATTTGGTTGTTTTTTATAAATAGAATTTTTTGTGGCTGAAAGAAAAATAACTCAGAAAATCCTAAATCATCAACATTTGATGATGTTAAATTTTCAGTAGCGTTTTTTACATCATAACTTAGGTAGCCAAACAGATAGTCTTGTGTGATGGATTGATATTCTTTTAATTTTTCAAAAGCATGAACAGTGTCTGTTTGAATACTAGTAAATTCATTAACAGCTAGGATATTATCATAATTGCTATGGTCTAGGTGATGTTTGTTAGAGTCTAGCCAGATAGAAGTCTCGTATTGTTGCGCCCATCTCAATAGTTTTTCATTGAGTCTAGATACAGATTCTATGGAGAAAGTACGTGTTGTTCTTTGCATTTTGGAAGCAAAAACTCAGATGGACTTTTGCTATATTATTAAAATATTGATCGGAAATTACTTCCAATTAATATGTGTTTACATATAAATTACGCTTTAGGCGTTTAATGGTTTTCCATCCCAAGCAGCTTTAGCAGCTTCTTT
Organism: Flavobacteriaceae bacterium; assembly: GCA_018608485.1. Taxonomy (GTDB): domain Bacteria; phylum Bacteroidota; class Bacteroidia; order Flavobacteriales; family Flavobacteriaceae; genus Polaribacter. The sequence continues at coordinate 6,629 of JABAZK010000124.1, forward strand.
CATGGCTTCAGAATACGTCGGATGTCCATGGCAAATTCTTGCCAAGTCTTCTGCAGAAGCTCTGTATTCCATTGCAACAGCTGCTTCCATAATTAAATCTGCTGCTCTTGCACCTACAATATGAACTCCTAAAACTTCATCTGTTTCTTTATCTGCTAGTACTTTTACAAACCCATCAATATCTCCACTAGCTCTTGATCTACCTAATGCTCTCATAGAAAATTTACCAGATTTGTAGTCTATACTTGCTTCTTTTAATTCTTGTTCTGTTTTTCCTACGGCAGCAACTTCAGGCCATGTGTATACAATTCCTGGAATTAAATTATAGTCTATATGTGGTTTTTGTCCTGCAATAAGTTCTGCAACTACCACACCTTCCTCTTCAGCTTTATGGGCTAGCATAGCCCCCTTAACTACATCACCAATCGCATAAATGTTTGAGACGTTAGTTTGAAGATGATCATTTGTTTCTATTTGACCTCTTTCGTTTACCTTAACACCAATATTTTCTAATCCTAGCCCATTGGTATAGGCTTTTCTTCCAACAGATACTAAACAATAATCACCTTTAAATACTACATCTTCTCCTTTTTTATTGGTCGCTTTTACCGTAATTTCTTTTCCGTTTCGTTGCACATTATTGACTGCATGTTTGGTAAAGAATTTTACTCCTTGCTTTTTAAGTACTTTTTGAAGTTCTTTGGAAATATCAGTATCCATTCCAGGAACAATCTTGTCCATGTATTCAATTACACTTACTTCTGCACCCAAACGCTTATATACAGACCCTAATTCTAAGCCAATTACTCCACCACCTATAACTACTAAATGTTTTGGTATTTCAGGAAGCTTTAAAGCTTCTGTAGAAGTAATAATTCTTTCTTTATCTAATTCTATAAAAGGTAAAGAGGCTGGTTTAGATCCGGTAGCAATAATAATATTGGTTCCTTCTATAGTTTCATCGGATCCATCATTTTTTGTAATTTTCACATGGGTAGCATCTACAAAAGAACCCATTCCCTCAAAAACATCGACATTGTTTTTGTCCATCAAATATTTTATACCACCAGTAGTTTGTTCTACAACAGTAGCCTTGCGATCAATCATTTTAGTAAAATCAATCTTTGGAGGATCGATTAAAATTCCATGTTCTTCAAAATGCTTCACAGCATCATAATAATGATGAGAAGAATCTAACAAGGCTTTTGAAGGAATACAGCCAACATTTAAACAGGTTCCACCCATGGTAGCATACTTTTCTATAATGGCAGCCTTTAAACCTAATTGAGAGGCTCTTACTGCAGAAATATATCCTCCAGGACCAGAACCAATAACGATAACATCGTACTTCATTTTAATTGAATTATTTATACTACAAAAGTACTCATTATTCTTAATAATTATAACAGATTTACCATCTTTAAACTTCAAATATAAATACAGTTTAAAATTCTAAAATAAATAAGATTATTTTTGTGAATCATTTATAAAAATCAACTACTTGAAGCATCATGTTTTTATCATTGGGTCTGTGTGGGTAGAGCCAAATTCATCAGCCGCTGGAAGTAGGATGCTTCAGCTTATGACTTCTTTTTTATCAAAGGGTTGGCGTGTTACTTTTGGAACAGTTTCTCAAAAAAAAACCAATTCCATAGATTTATCTTTACTAGGGGTTGAGGAGGTTCGCTTAGAATTAAACTCCACTAGCTTTGATGATTTTATAACAGATTTAAAACCAACAATAGTTGTTTTTGATCGATTTATGACAGAAGAGCAATTTGGTTGGCGAGTTGCAGAATATTGTCCAAAATCCCTTCGAATATTGGATACTGAAGACCTTCATTTTCTAAGAAAAACGAGATATGAGGCTCTAAATAAAGGAATTGAGTTCAGTAATGAAATTCTCTTGAATTCAGAGATCTCAAAACGAGAAGTTGCATCAATTCTTCGATGTGATATTTCTTTAATCATTTCAACATTTGAGATGAAGTTATTGCAAGAAGTATTTAAAATTGATAAATGTTTGTTGTATCATTTGCCGTTTTTATTTGATAAAATTGATGAAAATAATTCATGGAAACCCTATAATGAAAGACATCATTTTGTATCTATCGGGAACTTTCATCACGCTCCTAATCTAGATGCAACTATTCAATTAAAAAAATATATCTGGAAAGAAATTAGGAAGAGAATCCCTGCGGCCGAACTTCATGTTTATGGAGCGTACCCAACTCAGGAAGTCTTAGAATTTACCAATACTAATGAAGGCTTTTTTGTTCATGGTTTTGTAGAAGATGCTTTTGATGTTCTTGAAAATAGTAGAGTTTTATTAGCTCCTTTACGTTTTGGTGCAGGTATTAAAGGGAAACTTACCAGTGCTATGCTGTGCGGAACCCCTTCCGTAACAACCACTATTGGAGCAGAAGGGATGTGTGATGAGCTACCCTGGAACGGTTTTGTAGAAGATGAGATAGAAAATTTTGTAGAGAAAGCCGTTCTATTATACACAGATAAAAATCAATGGAATGAAGCACAGCAACGAGGAATAAAAATTATCAATACAAAGTTTGACAAAGAGCAACTAACGCATTTATTTTTTAGATTTATAGATGAGGTTTTTTCTAATTTAGAACAGCACAGAAATAACAATTTTACGGGAAAAATGCTCATGCATCATTCTTTACAGAGTTCAAAATACATGAGTAAATGGATCCAAGAAAAGAATCGTAAGAATAGGTTATAACAATCCCGCTCTCTTTAATAAGGCTTCTGGTCTAGGCTCTTTTCCTCTAAAACGTTTGTATAATACCATGGGTTTTTCGGTACCTCCTCTACTTAAAATGTGTTCTTTAAATTTATAGGCAACTTCTTTGTTGAAAATTCCTTTTTCTTGAAAGTATTCAAAGGCATCAGCATCTAAAATTTCGGCCCATTTGTAAGAGTAATATCCTGCTGAATATCCGCCTTGAAAAATATGGGAAAAAGCAGTACTCATACAATTTTCAGTGACATCAGGATACAATTGAGTTTCAGAAAAAGCCTGGGCTTCAAATTCTTTAACAGATAAAATATCTTCAGGAGTCTTGCCTCCATGCCAAGCCATATCTAATAAGCCAAAACTCAATTGACGAAGTGTTTGCATGCCTTCATGAAAACTAGCAGATTCTTTAATTTTTTCTACATATTCCATTGGGATAACTTCCCCAGTTTGGTAATGTTTAGCAAATAATGCTAGCGCCTCTTTTTCATAACACCAGTTCTCCAAGACTTGACTGGGTAATTCTACAAAATCCCAGGAAACAGAAGTTCCTGAGAGACTACTATAGGTTGTATTTGCCAGCATACCATGCAAAGCATGGCCAAATTCATGAAATAATGTAGTTACCTCATTAAAGGTTAATAAAGAGGGTTGTGTCTCAGTAGGTTTTGTAAAATTACAGACAATAGAAATATGAGGTCTTTCATTACTATTATTTTTAATTTGCTGAGATTTATAGGAGGTCATCCATGCACCATTTCGTTTTCCTTCCCTTGGGTGAAAGTCTGCATATAAGATAGCAATAAACTCACCTTTAGTATTTTTAACATGATACGTTTTTACATCTTCGTGGTATTTTTCTATAGTAAAAACTTCTTCAAAAGTTAAGTCATACAGTTTATTTGCTACTATAAATGCTCCCTTAATAACATTCTCTAATTGAAAATACGGCTTTAAAATTTCTTGATCTAAATTGAAAATTTCTTTTTTCAATTTTTCTGAATAGAAGGCACTGTCCCATTTTTGAAGTTGATCTATTCCGTCTACTCTTTTTGCAAATGACTCAAGATTTTTAAATTCTTTAAGTGCTGCTGGTTTTGCCTTTCTTACTAAATCTTCAGAAAAAGAAAGTACTTTTTCTGGAGTTTCAGCCATTCGCTCCTCTAACACAAAATGTGCATGAGTTTTATAACCTAGGATATTAGCTCTTTGATGTCTTAAATTAACAATGTTTAAAACAATTTTCTCATTGTTGTTTTCATTGTTTTGAAATCCCTTTTTTCCAAAGGCGATAGACAGTTTTCTTCTCAACGCTCTATTCTCTGCATAAGTTACAAACGGAATGTAACTTGGGTAGTCTAAAGTAATAAGCCAGCCTTCTTTATTTCTGTTTTTCGCCAATAATCTAGCAGCTTCTTTTGCCCCTTCAGGAAGCCCTATTAAGTCTTTTTCGTGGGTGATATGAAGTTCAAAAGCATTACTATCTGCTAGTACATTTTCGCCAAATTGCAAAGATAATTTAGACAATTCAGTGTCTATTTTTCGTAATTTCTCTTTGTCTTCACTATTTAAATTAGCTCCATTTCTTGAAAAACCTTTGTATTGTTTTTCTAGTAACATAGTTTGTTCAGGGTCTAAATTTAGGACTTCTCTAGTGTTGTATACAGATTTTACTTTTATGAATAGTGCTGAATTTAAAATCATATCATTTTTAAATTCACTAAGCCAAGGGGAAATTTCTTGGGCTATTTTTTGAATAGCTTCAGAAGTTTCAGCAGAGTTTAAATTAAAGAAAATACTGGTAATTCTTCCAAGTTTTTGTCCAGTAAGCTCAAGTGCCTCTGTAGTGTTTTTGAAGCTAGGTGCTTCAGGATTTGATATGATAGTTTCTATTTCCTGTTTGCAAATCTCAATAGCTTTTTTAATGGCAGGTTTGTAATCTGTGCTTGAAATTTTTGAGAAAGGAGCGGTATTAAAATCTTCTAATAAAGGATTCATTGGTGAGTTCAATAAGAATAATGATGTTATTTTTTTATGCGTTCCGAAGCTTGTGTTACTTTTATCTTTAAGCCTTCTTTGTAGGCTGTAATTTTGTCTTGAACACATTTGTCTGAAGCGCCAATAATTTGAGCAGCTAATATACCAGCGTTCTTTGCACCGTCTAATGCAACAGTTGCTACTGGAACACCTCCAGGCATTTGTAATATAGACAATACAGAATCCCATCCATCTATAGAATTTCTACTTTTTACAGGAACACCAATAATAGGTAAAGGACTTAAAGAGGCTACCATTCCAGGTAGGTGAGCGGCTCCTCCAGCACCAGCAATAATTACTTTAATACCCCGCGTGTGCGCATTTTTTGAGTAGTCAAATAATTTTTCTGGAGTTCTATGGGCAGAAACAATATCTACTTCTATCTGTATATCAAAACTTTCTAGGATGTCAATCGCTTCTTGCATGATTGGAAGATCTGAATCGCTTCCCATTATAATTCCTACCATTATGCGTTTTATTTACTGATTACTTTAATTAATTTTTTTACCTGTTGTGCAACTTTTCGTGCCTTATTAATATCTTTATTTACGATGGTTACATGACCCATCTTACGAAAAGGTTTGGTTATTTTTTTTCCGTAAATATGAGGAGTAACTCCATTAATTTGAAGAATTTTGTCAATATTTTCATAGACAACGTCCCCTGTGTGTCCTTTAGCACCTACCAGATTAACCATAATTCCTGCCACTTTATTGTCTGTATTTCCTAAAGGAAGGTTTAGGATACTTCTTAAGTGTTGTTCAAATTGGTTTGTATAACTAGCTTCAATACTATAATGACCAGAATTGTGAGTTCTTGGTGCTACTTCGTTTACTAAAATTTCATCTTCTTCAGTTTGAAACATTTCTACAGCTAATAATCCTACAAAATCAAAAGCATCAGCAACTTTTAAGGCAATTTCTCTTGCTTTTTTCGCTATGCTATCATCAATCCTTGCAGGACAAATAACATATTCTACTTGATTTGCTTCTGGGTGAAATTCCATTTCAACTACAGGATAAGAGGTTACTTCTCCATTACTACTTCTTGCAACAATAACCGCCAGTTCATTTTTGAATGGAATTAGTTTTTCCACAATACATTCTCCTTGAGGAAGGTTTTCTATATCCTCAAAAGTTCTAACAATTTTAACGCCAGTTCCATCATATCCAAAGCGGGCTGCTTTCCAAACAAAAGGCAACTCAATAATATCATTTTGAAAAGAGTGTTTGAGTTCTTCTAAATAGGCATAATGAGAGTAGGGCGCAGTTGGGATATAATTGTCTTTGTAAAAATTCTTTTGAGTGGCTTTATTTTGAATAATTCGAATGCTTTTTGGTGTTGGATAGATGGCAAGTCCTTCTTTTTCTAGGCGATCTAGCGCATCAATATTTACATTTTCTATCTCAATGGTTAGTAGGTCTACTTGTTTGCCAAAATTGTAAACGGTTTCAAAATCTAGTAAATCCCCTTGATGGAATTCGTTGCATATTTGAGCACAAGGAGCCTCTTTAGATGCATCTAAAATACTAGTGTAAATATCAAATTTTTGAGTCTCAGCTAAGAGCATTCTCCCCAGTTGACCTCCGCCAAGAACACCTAACTTAAAATCTGATGAAAAGTAATTCTTCAAAATAATCTAATATTATAATAAGAAACAAAAGTACACATTCTATTTTCTAGTTTTACATTAAAAGTTAGTGATTCTAAGAAGAGATCCATTTAAATTCTCTACTAAATATTCATTAGCAAAACAATTTACACCTTCTGTTAAAGGTGCTCCATTTAAAATATTAAATTCACTATCATTACACTGGCATAAAATTTTTAAATTAGAATCTACAATCATTTGTGAACATGAGGATATGTTTTGTCCTGGGCAAGATCTATCAAAAGCCTTAAATTGAAGACCACTATTATAAATAATTAACCCTTGTAACCCTCCGCTTGTGTAGGCCCATCCTCCTGGAACCTGTAAATCTATAAATTGAGGAAGATCAAGATTTACAGACTCATTTACAGTTATGAATGGGAAACAATCATTAACAACGCTATTGCTAGTACATCCTAGAATTAAAATTGTGCTTACTAAAAACAGAAACTTTTTCATACTAATTTTTTAGAGCTTATTAACAAAACCACAATTTACAAATATTTTGTACATTTGTTTAGTAAATCTCATCCTGTAAAAAGGCAATGAGATTTTCTATTTTATATTAATGGTTGTTTTACCCTAAAAATTATTTATAACACCATGTAACTCAAAAATTATTAATCATGAGTAATGTTTCCTATTATACCCCGGAGGGATTAAAAAAATTAAAAGACGAATTATTACAGCTAGAGCAAATAGAAAGACCAAGAGTAACGCAAGAAATTGCAGATGCAAGAGATAAAGGCGATTTAAGTGAAAATGCTGAATATCATGCTGCTAAAGAAGAACAATCTTTGTTGGAAACAAAAATTGCTAAACTTAAGAATGTGGTAGCCAGTGCTAGAATAATTGATGAATCTCAATTAGATACTTCCAAGATTCTAATTCATTCAATTATAAAGATAAAAAACACCAGTAATAAAATGGAGTTTTCTTATACGCTTGTAGCAGATTCAGAGTCTGATATAAAAAACGGGAAACTATCTGTAAACTCACCCATAGGGAAGGGGTTGTTAGGGAAAGAATTAGGAGATATAGTTGAGATTAAAGTTCCTAATGGCATGATGACTTTTGAGGTTACATCGGTCTCTAGATAAATCAAAAAATAAAAAATAGTGAGTATTTTTACAAAAATTGTTTTAGGAGAAATTCCTTGTTATAAAATTGCAGAAGATAAAAGTTATCTTGCCTTTTTAGATATTAATCCAAATACAAAAGGCCATACATTAGTAATTCCAAAGAAAGAAGTTAATAAAATATTTGATCTAGATAAACACACGTACTTAGAATTAATGAGTTTTTCTTACCGAGTTGCAAAGGCCTTGGAAAAAACTATTTCTTGTGAACGAATAGGAATGAGTGTAATTGGTTTAGAGGTGCCTCATGTTCACGTTCATTTGCTGCCCATAAACAAAATGGCTGACATGCAATTTGAAGAAAAAGAAAAGATGACCAATGAAGAATTTACCATTTTAGCTGAAGAAATATCAAGAAACTTTATCTAGGGTAATTTCAAATATAGTTGCTTTATTTATGTCTGAACTTTTTACAAGTATTTTCCCTTTGTGATAATCTTCAATAATTCTTTTTGAGAGCGATAATCCTAGCCCCCAGCCCCTTTTTTTGGTGGTATATCCGGGTTTAAATATTTTTTTAAACTTAGATTTTGCAATTCCTTTTCCTGAATCTTTTATTTGAATTTTTATCTTATTTAACTCAACTGTTATTCCAATAGATAGTATTCCCTTTCCCATCATAGCATCAACAGAATTTTTAATTAGATTTTCTATAACCCAGCTATATAACTCTTCATTTAGACTGGTATAAATTTCTTGTTGAGAAGATTCAAAGCTAAATGATATTTGATTAGAACTTCTAAATTCTAAATACTCGTAGGCTTTTTTAGTAGAAGCAACTACGTCAGATTTTTTTAGTGTTGGTAATGAACCTATTTTAGAAAACCGATTAGCAATAGTATTCAGACGATGTACATCTTTTTCTATTTCATCAACATACTTGTCATTAATATTTTCCATTTTTAAAATTGCTATCCAACCAAGCAATGAAGACAATGGAGTTCCAATCTGATGAGCGGTTTCTTTTGCCATCCCTGTCCATAACTTATTCTGTTCCGCTATTTTACTTGAGGTAAACATCATGTAGATTAATGCTAAAAATAGGGCTAGAATTAAAATTAAAGTAAGTGGGTAATAAGAGAGTTTGTTTAATAAGTCTGAATTTCTGTAATAAATATATTGTGTTCTGTTTTTTGCAAAATCTATTTCAATAGGATTGTTTTGCTCTTTCATGATTTCCAACTGTTCTTGAAGGTAAGTCGGATCTTTTGCTTTTTCAGGATCTAGATTTAAGTAAGAATCTACTCCAATATTTCCATTTTCATCTACTAGAATCATTGGAATATTAGTGTTGCTTTTAATAATTTTATCTTCCAAACTAATATCAGCTTCTAGATTTTGATTTTTAGCAAATTCCTTCATGGCTGTAGCAACAATCTCCATCTTTAATCGCTCTTCATTTTTAAATCTATTAAAAAATGAATAAGTATTCCAAAGGATTAATGAAACTATAGAAAACGAGATGAGTATAACAAATCGTTTTAATAATAGTGTATTTTTTAAAAAACTCATCAAACAAATATACTAGATTCACCTGTATAACTCATTTATAAAATTGATAGTATCTTTACATCACAAATTTTTTTCACATGATTTCCATCAACCCTAAAGAAATACCAACGAGTAAATTGCACGGTTATTTATTAGGAGCTGTTGCACCTAGACCAATTGCATTTGCCAGTACTATTGATGAAAAAGGGACCCCTAATTTATCACCTTTTAGTTTTTTTAATGTGTTTGGATCTAATCCACCAACCATGATTTTTTCACCTGCAAGAAGAGTTAGAGGAAATACGACCAAACATACCTTGCAAAATGTTGAAAAAATAAAAGAAGTAGTTATCAATGTTGTCAATTATGATATCGTTCAGCAAATGTCTTTAAGTAGTTCAGAATATCCTGAAGGCGTAAATGAATTTGAAAAAGCTGGTTTTACAATGTTAGCATCAGATGAAGTAAAGCCTTTTAGGGTAGCAGAGTCTCCAGTTCAGTTTGAGTGTAAAATCACTGATATCATATATACTGGTGACAAGGGAGGAGCTGGAAATTTAATTGTTTGTGAGGTGTTAAAAATTCATATTCATGAGACGGTTCTTAATGAGGATGGAATGATAGATCAACATAAAATTGACTTAGTAGCTAGAGCTGGTGGAAGTTATTACACAAGAGCTAGAGATGGCTTTTTTGAAATCCAAAAACCTATTTTTACTTTAGGAATTGGTGTAGATCAAATTCCTTCAGAAATAAGAAATAGTTCGGTATTAACCGGCAATAATTTAGGGGTGTTAGGGAATGTTGCTTTTTTACCAACTGCTGAAGATGTTGATAACTTTGCAAAAGAACATCCGGAACTTATTGGTTTAGAAATGGTAAAAAAACATACATTTGCTCAACAATATTTAGAAAAAAATGATGTTGAAAGTGCTTGGAAAGTACTTTTATTAAAATATTAATTATGGAAGTTATAGGTAAAGTTAAATTAATTGGAGAAGTACAGACTTTTGGAAGTAATGGCTTCAGAAAAAGAGAGGTAGTAGTTACAACAGACGAACAATATCCTCAAATGATCATGATCGAGTTTGTTCAAGACAAATGTGATTTATTAAACAATTACTCAGTAGGTCAAGATGTAAAGATTTCTATCAATCTAAGAGGTAGAGAGT
>JABAZK010000034.1 GCA_018608485.1 Flavobacteriaceae bacterium
AGAAATCCTAGAAAGAGCTAAATAATATGTTACAGACAGAATCAAGATTAAAAGTCGCAGATAACACTGGAGCAAAAGAAGTTTTAGTGATTAGAGTCCTAGGAGGAACAAAAAAACGTTACGCTAGGGTAGGAGATAAAATTGTTGTTACAGTTAAGTCTGCAACTCCAAACGGAACCGTAAAAAAGGGTCAAGTTTCAAGAGCTGTTGTTGTTCGTACAAAAAAAGAAGTACGTCGTAAAGACGGATCTTACATCAGGTTTGATGATAACGCTTGTGTCTTATTAAGTCCTACGGAAGAAATGAGAGGAACTCGTGTTTTTGGACCAGTTGGCCGTGAATTACGTGAGAAACAGTTTATGAAGATAGTATCACTAGCACCTGAAGTGCTTTAAACCACAAGATAAGATGAAGAAGTTTAAAATTAAGTCAGGAGATACTGTAAGAGTAATTGCAGGAGATCACAAAGGGTCTGAAGGAAAAGTATTACAAATCATTAAAGACAAAGACAGGGTTGTTGTTGAAGGTGTTAATATGATATCTAAACATACAAAGCCAAGTGCTCAGAGTCCTCAAGGTGGTATTGTTAAGAAAGAGGCTTCAATGCATATCTCTAACCTTTTGTTGGTTGAGGATGGTGTTGTAGTTAGAGTTGGTTATAAAGTTGACGGAGATACTAAAACTAGAATCTCTAAAAAAACTAAAAAATAAGTCTAATCATGAGTTATATACCAAGATTAAAAGAAGAATATAAGAGTAGAGTCATGAAGGCTCTAACAGAGGAATTTAGTTACAGTAATGTAATGCAGGTACCTAAACTACAAAAAATTGTAGTTAGTAAAGGTGTTGGAGCTGCTATTGCTGATAAGAAATTGATTGACTATGCATTAGAAGAATTGGCTACTATTACTGGTCAAAAAGCTATTGCAACAATTTCTAAAAAAGATGTTGCCTCTTTTAAATTACGTAAAGGAATGCCAATTGGTGCTAAAGTTACTTTACGTGGAGATAAAATGTATGAATTTTTAGATCGTTTAGTTACTGCGTCATTACCACGTGTTAGAGATTTCAATGGAATCAAAGCGAATGGATTTGACGGAAGAGGTAATTATAATTTAGGAATTACTGAGCAAATTATTTATCCAGAAATCAATATTGATCAAGTTAAAAAAATCAATGGGATGGATATTACTTTTGTAACATCGGCAAATACTGATAAAGAAGCAAAGTCTTTATTAGGAGAATTAGGTTTACCATTCAAAAAAAATTAAGAGATGGCTAAAGAATCAATGAAAGCTCGTGAACGTAAAAGAGCAAAAATAGTTGCAAAATATGCTGAAAAAAGAAAAGCTTTAAAAGAAGCTGGAGATTATGAAGCATTGCAAAAGTTACCTAAAAACGCGTCACCAATAAGAATGCATAACAGATGTAAGCTTACAGGCCGTCCAAAAGGGTACATGCGTCAATTTGGAGTGTCCCGTGTGACTTTTCGTGAATTGGCAAATCAAGGATTGATACCAGGTGTTAGAAAAGCAAGCTGGTAGAAATTTAAGATAAATCTCAAAATTACAAATAGAATGTGTACTTTTGCATGCTCTTAATTTTTTGAGTAAAATAGAAATTAACTGATTTTAGGTTCAGTTATCACAGAGTAATCTGTAGGTAAAATATAGGTAACTGAAAACCGGAGTCGAAATTTAAATAAATATGTATACAGATCCAATCGCAGATTTTCTAACGAGGGTTAGAAATGCAATTTCTGCAGGACACAGAGTAGTAGAAATTCCAGCTTCAAACTTGAAGAAGGAAATGACAAAAATTTTGTTTGATCAAGGGTATGTTTTAAGTTACCAATTTAATGATAGTTCTGTTCAAGGAACCATTAAAATAGCTTTAAAATATGACAAAGACACAAAAGAGTCAGTAATCAGAAAAATCCAAAGAATCAGTACACCAGGTTTACGTAAATACGTTGGCGCAAATGAAATGCCAAGAGTATTAAACGGACTAGGTATTGCTATTGTTTCAACTTCTAAAGGTGTAATGACCAATAAAAAAGCCATTGCAGAGAATGTTGGAGGAGAAGTTTTATGTTACGTTCATTAAGCCTTAGATATGAGTAGAATAGGAAAGAATCCAGTTAGCATTCCACAAGGTGTAGATGTAAACGTAAACGAAAATATCATTACAGTTAAAGGTAAATTGGGTGAGTTAACCCAATCCATTTCTGAGGGAATTACTGTAAATACAGATGACGCTACTGTCACATTAGATAGAGCCTCTGAAAGTAAAAACCACAAAGCTCAGCATGGTTTAATGAGAGCTTTAGTATCTAATATGATTGAAGGTGTAAGTAAAGGATGGACTAAAGAATTAGAATTAGTCGGTGTAGGTTACAGAGCTTCAAATCAAGGTCAAAAATTAGATTTAGCATTAGGTTTTTCTCACAATATTGTTTTAGAAGTAGCTCCAGAAGTTAAAATTGAAACGATATCTGAAAAAGGAAAAAACCCTATTATTAAACTATCTTCTTATGATAAGCAATTGGTTGGACAAGTTGCTGCGAAAATTCGCGGTTTCCGTAGACCAGAACCTTACAAAGGTAAAGGAGTTAAGTTTGTAGGTGAAGTATTAAGAAGAAAAGCAGGTAAATCTGCATAATTTATAAGAGTTATGGCATTATCAAAGCTTCAAAGAAGAACTAGAATTAAGTATAGAATTAGAAAGATTGTTTCAGGAACAGCATCGAAACCAAGATTATCTGTTTACAGAAGTAATAAAGAAATTTATGCTCAATTAGTAAACGATGTAGACGGAGCAACTATTGCTTCAGTTTCATCAAGAAATAAAGAAATTAAAGCAACAACAAAACAAGAGGCTGCCGCAGCCGTAGGTAAATCAATTGCTGATTTAGCTGCTAAAGCTGGAGTAGAAACAGTTGCTTTTGATAGAAACGGATATTTATATCACGGTAGAGTAAAAGTATTAGCAGAAGCTGCTAGAGAAGCTGGTTTAAAATTTTAATAAGTCTATAGTATGTATCATAAATATAAAAACGTAGAAAGAGTTAAACCAAGCGGATTAGAGCTTGTTGACAGACTTGTAGGAGTACAACGTGTAACCAAAGTAACAAAAGGTGGTAGAGCATTCGGTTTTTCTGCCATTGTAGTTGTAGGTGATGGAAACGGAGTTGTTGGTCACGGATTAGGAAAATCTAAAGACGTAGCATCTGCTATTGCAAAAGCAATTGAAGATGCAAAGAAAAACTTAGTAAGAATCCCAATTTTAAATGGAACTGTACCTCACGAACAAAAAGGGAAGTTTGGTGGAGCAAAAGTGTTTATCAAACCAGCTTCAAATGGTACCGGAGTTATCGCTGGTGGTGCTGTTCGTGCTGTATTAGAATCAGTTGGTGTTCATGATGTATTATCAAAATCTCAAGGATCATCAAATCCTCACAACGTTGTAAAAGCTTCTTTTGATGCTTTATTACAACTTCGTAGTGCTGCTGCAATAGCAAAGCAAAGAGGAATATCTTTAGAGAAAGTTTTTAACGGTTAAACCTATCACGATGGCAAAAATTAAAGTTACACAAGTAAAAAGTCAAATCGGGCGCCTTCAAAATCAAAAAAGGACTTTAGAGGCTCTAGGTTTACGTAAAATGAACCAAACTGTAGAACACGAGGCAACTCCTACAATAATTGGTATGGTAAATAGAGTTAAACACCTAGTTTCCGTTACGGAAATTTAATACAATATAAAAGATGAGTTTACATAACTTAAAACCAGCAGAAGGATCTGTTAAAAGTGCAAAAAGAATTGCAAGAGGAGAAGGATCTGGAAAAGGCGGAACATCTACAAGAGGTCATAACGGAGCAAAATCTCGTTCAGGTTATTCTAGAAAGATTGGTTTTGAAGGAGGTCAGATGCCACTTCAAAGACGTGTGCCTAAATTTGGTTTCACAAACATAAACCGTAAGGAATATGCAGGAATCAATTTAGATAAACTTCAAGAATTAGTTGACAACAAGAAAATAACTGATACAGTTAATTTAGAGATTTTAGTTGCAAATGGTGTTGTAGGAAAAAATGACTTAGTTAAAATCTTAGGTCGTGGAGAGTTAAAAGCTAAATTAAACGTTACTGTTCATAAATTTACTGCAACTGCAAAAGCTGCTATTGAAGCTGCTGGAGGAGAGGTAGTTACTTTATAAGAATCTATAAATGAAGAATTTTATAACCATATTAAAAGATATCTGGAAAATTGAAGAATTAAAAAACAAAATTCTTCTGACTCTAGGTTTAATCGCTGTATACAGGTTTATGGCAGGTGTTCCATTACCAGGAATAGATCCATTACAACTATCAGCATTAAAAGAGAGTACTTCTTCAGGTCTTTTAGGATTATTGAACGCATTTACAGGGGGTGCTTTTTCTAGAGCATCAATTATGGCGTTAGGTATTATGCCTTATATCTCTGCTTCTATTGTAGTGCAATTAATGGGAATAGCAGTTCCATATTTGCAAAAATTACAAAAGGACGGTGAAAGTGGTAGAAAGAAAATTACACAAATAACTAGATGGTTGACCATTTTAATAACGATGGTTCAAGGTCCAACCTATATAGCAGCTATTCAGAATACATTTGGCTTACCGCCAGAGGCATTCCTTGTTACTGGTGCTACTTTTTGGCTTTCATCTATGATATTATTAACTGCAGGTACAATTTTTGCTATGTGGTTGGGGGAGCGTATCACAGATAAAGGGGTAGGTAATGGTATCTCTCTTTTAATAACAGTTGGTATTATTGCTAATTTTCCCGCATCTTTTTTACAAGAGTATGTGGCAAAGACAACAAATGCAGGTGCTGGTGGTGTGATGATGGTTTTAATTGAAATTATTGTTTGGTTTGTAGTTATTCTGTTAAGTGTGTATTTGGTAACAGCTGTTCGAAAAATTGCTGTTCAATACGCTAGAAGAACAGTTGCTGGAAATATCCAGAATACCGCAGGATCAAGAGACTATATTCCATTAAAATTAAATGCTGCTGGAGTGATGCCCATCATTTTTGCTCAAGCTATCATGTTCTTACCTGGTGCATTAGCAAGAAAATTTCCAGCACTTTCTGAATTACAAGATCCTTTTGGATTTTGGTATAATGTAATATTTGCATTACTAATTGTAATTTTTAGTTTCTTTTATACAGCTATTACTATTCCAACGAATAAGATGGCTGACGATTTAAAGAAAAGTGGCGGATTTATACCAGGTATTAGACCAGGAAAAGATACTGCTGAAAGATTAGATTCTGTATTATCTAGAATTACTTTCCCAGGTTCTTTATTCTTAGCAGGATTGTCTATCCTTCCTGCAATTGTTGTTCAGTTTGGAGTTCAACAAGGTTGGGCTTTATTTTATGGAGGTACTTCACTAATTATTATGGTTGGTGTAGCTATAGATACAATACAACAAATTAATTCGTATTTATTAAATAGTCATTATGACGGTTTAATGAAGTCAGGTAATAGTAATAGAAAATCATTAAAGTAAATTATGGCTAAACAATCAGCAATACAACAAGATGGAACTATCACTGAGGCATTATCAAATGCTATGTTTCGTGTAGAGTTAGAAAACGGTCATATTGTAACAGCTCATATTTCTGGTAAAATGAGAATGCATTATATTAAATTATTACCAGGAGATAAAGTTAAATTAGAAATGAGTCCTTATGATTTATCTAAGGCTAGAATTACTTATAGATATTAAAAATTAGAACTAATGAAAGTTAGAGCATCAGTAAAGAAAAGAAGTGCCGACTGCAAAATAGTACGCAGAAAAGGTAGATTATATGTGATTAATAAACAAAATCCTAGATTTAAACAAAGACAAGGGTAATGGCAAGAATAGCAGGTATTGATATTCCAAAGAATAAAAGAGGAGTTATTGCTTTAACTTACATCTTTGGTATAGGAAACAGTAGAGCTAAAGAAGTTTTAGCAAACGCAAAAGTAGACGAAAGTGTTAAAGTTCAAGATTGGACTGATGATCAAATCGCTGCAATTAGAGAACAAGTTGGAACTTTTACTATAGAAGGTGAATTGCGTTCTGAGGTACAATTAAGTATCAAACGTCTAATGGATATTGGATGTCAGAGAGGTATTCGTCATAGAGTTGGTCTTCCTTTAAGAGGGCAAAGAACAAAAAACAACTCTAGAACAAGAAAAGGTAAGAGAAAAACAGTAGCTAACAAGAAAAAATAAGTTACAAAAGCTTTAACTAACTAGTGTGCCGTGTTAATGACACAATTTACTAGGGCATTATTGCTAAATACCAAATTATTATGGCAAAAACAAGTTCAAAAAAACGTAAAGTAATCATAGAGTCTACTGGAGAAGCTCATGTTACAGCATCATTTAACAACATCATTATTTCTTTAACAAACAAGAAAGGTGACGTTATTTCATGGTCATCAGCTGGAAAAATGGGATTTAGAGGATCTAAAAAGAATACTCCTTATGCTGCTCAATTAGCTGCTGAAGATTGTTCTAAAGTTGCTCACGAAGCAGGGTTACGTAAAGTAAAAGTTTATGTGAAAGGACCAGGTAACGGTAGAGAATCTGCTATCAGATCTATTCACAATTCAGGGATTGAAGTTACAGAAATTATTGATGTTACTCCAACACCTCACAATGGTTGTCGTCCACCAAAAAGAAGACGAGTATAATAAATTTTAATTGATAGGAATCAGATTATCGAAGGAGTAAGCCTTAATTCATAATCCCTATTACAAAACAAAAGAAATGGCAAGATATACAGGACCAAAAACAAAGATTGCTCGTAAATTTGGCGAAGCAATATTCGGAGCTGACAAGAGTTTCGAAAAAAGGAATTATCCTCCAGGACAGCATGGAAATGCTAAAAGAAGAGGAAAGAAATCAGAATATGCTGTCCAATTGATGGAAAAGCAAAAAGCTAAATATTCTTACGGAATATTGGAACGTCAATTCAGTAATTTATTTAAAAAAGCATCTTCCTCAAAAGGAATTACAGGTGAGGTTTTATTACAATTATGTGAAGCTCGTTTAGATAATGTAGTTTTCCGTTTAGGTATTTCAAAATCAAGAAGAGGTGCTCGTCAATTAGTTTCTCACAGACATATTACAGTCAATGGAGAACTTGTTAATATTCCATCGTATTCTTTAAAAGAAGGAGATGTAGTTGCAGTTAGAGAAAAATCTAAATCACTACAAGCTATTGAAGATTCTTTAGCATCTAGCAGTGCCGTTTACGAATGGTTAAGTTGGAATTCTGATAAAAAAGAAGGTACTTTTGTAAAAACTCCACAGAGATTACAAATACCAGAAAACATTAAAGAACAATTAATAGTAGAATTATATTCTAAATAATAAATTAACCACATTGGTATTTGGCCAAAGGGTTTATTCGCAATTCTTCACGCTCATAAACCGCGCAACCAACTAACAATTAAAACGAAGAAAACACATGGCAATTTTAAATTTTCAAAAACCTGACAAGGTTATTATGATTGAATCTACAGATTTTTCTGGTAGATTTGAGTTTAGGCCTTTAGAACAAGGTTTTGGTTTAACAGTAGGAAATGCTTTAAGAAGAGTATTATTATCTTCTCTTGAAGGATTTGCAATTACATCATTACGAGTAGATGGTGTAGAGCACGAGTTTTCTACAATCAAAGGAATTGTAGAAGATGTAACTGAAATTATTCTAAATCTTAAGCAAGTTAGATTTAAAAAGCAAATTGAAGAATCTGACAGAGAAACCGTTTCTATTGCTGTTTCAGGGCAAGATCAACTTACCGCAGGTGACTTACAAAAATTTATTTCTGGCTTTCAGGTATTAAATCCAGACTTAGTAATTTGTAACATGGATAAATCTGTTAAGATTAACATGGAGTTAACTATAGAAAAAGGTAGAGGATTTGTACCTGCAGAAGAGAATAAAAAATCAGGTGCACCAATTGGTACAATTTTTACAGATTCTATATATACCCCAATTAAGAATGTAAAGTATGCTATCGAGAATTTTCGTGTAGAGCAAAAAACAG
Source organism: Flavobacteriaceae bacterium (assembly GCA_018608485.1). Taxonomy (GTDB): domain Bacteria; phylum Bacteroidota; class Bacteroidia; order Flavobacteriales; family Flavobacteriaceae; genus Polaribacter. The sequence continues at coordinate 8,087 of JABAZK010000034.1, forward strand.
ATTATGAAAAATTAATCTTTGATATTGAAACTGATGGGTCAATTAATCCAAAAGATGCTTTAACGGAAGCTGCAAAGATTTTAATACATCATTTCATGTTATTTTCTGATGAGAGAATAACTCTTGAAGCAGACGAAATTGCACAAACTGAAACTTATGACGAGGAATCTCTTCATATGCGTCAGTTATTAAAAACTAGATTGATAGATATGGATCTTTCTGTTAGAGCATTAAATTGCTTAAAAGCTGCAGAAGTTGATACATTAGGAGATTTAGTTTCCTTTAACAAAAGTGATCTAATGAAATTCAGAAATTTTGGTAAAAAATCATTAACTGAACTAGAAGAACTAGTGAATGTAAAAGGATTAAATTTTGGAATGGATTTAGTAAAATATAAATTAGATAGAGATTAACCTTTCATAATTTGCACCTCAGAGAGAGTTGAGCAAGATGAAAGCATAAAACAAACGTCATGAGACACGGAAAGAAATTTAATCATTTAGGAAGGCAAACAGCTCATAGAAAAGCAATGTTAGCAAACATGGCTTGTTCTTTAATAGAACATAAGCGTATAAATACTACTGTTGCAAAAGCAAAAGCATTAAGAGTATTTGTTGAGCCATTAATTACAAAATCTAAATCAGATACGACTCATAATAGAAGAGTTGTTTTTAGTTACCTAAGAGATAAGTATGCAGTAACTGAACTTTTTAAAGAGATTTCAGTAAAAATTGCTGATAGACCTGGGGGTTATATTCGTATTATTAAATTAGGAAATCGTCAAGGTGATAACGCACCTATGGCCATGGTAGAATTAGTTGATTACAATGAAATCTACAATCCTAAAGGAAATAAAGCAAAGAAAACTACACGTAGAAGTAGAAGAAAGAAATCTGACGAGGTTGCAACTACAAACGAAGTAGTTGATTCTGCCAAGGAAGATAAATCTGAAGAATAAATTAATGTTTTAAAATAAATGTTAAATAGAGCAGACTAAATTTTAGTCTGCTCTTTTTTTTGATAAAAAATTAAATTAAAAATAAATATTCCTATTTTTACGAAAATTTTTTAGAACCAAACTTAGAATACGAATTCAATGAAATATCAACAACGAAAAAAAGCATTAGTTTTATTAGCAGATGGAACTATTTTTTATGGTAAATCTGTTGGAATTGAAGGGACAGTAACTGGAGAAATCTGTTTTAATACAGGAATGACTGGTTATCAGGAGATATTTACTGACCCATCTTATTTTGGGCAAATCATGGTAACCACCAATGCTCATATCGGAAATTACGGTGTAAACACCTCCGAAGTAGAATCCGATGGTATAAAGATTTCTGGTCTAATTGTGAGGAATTTTAGTTTTGAACACTCTAGAGTTGATTCAAGTGGGAACCTTAAAGATTGGTTCGTAAAACATAATTTAGTAGCTATTTCAGATGTAGATACTAGGGCTCTTGTTTCCTATATTAGAGATCATGGAGCTATGAATGCAATTATCTCCACAGAAATAGACAATATTAATAGCTTAAAAGATCAATTATCAAAAGTTCCTTCTATGGAAGGTTTGGAGTTGGCTTCTAAAGTCTCTACGAAAGAATCCTATTTTGTTGGTGATGAAAATTCTGATTTAAAAATAGCAGCACTAGATATTGGTATTAAAAAGAATATTATAAGAAACTTTGTAAAAAGAGGAGCTTTTGTAAAAGTATTTCCATACGATTCGACATTTGAAGATTTACATTCATGGAATCCAGATGGTTATTTTATTTCTAATGGACCAGGAGATCCAGAGCCACTTAAACAAGCTCAACAGTTGGCCAAAGAAATTATTAAAAGAGATTTACCTTTATTCGGTATCTGTTTGGGGCATCAGGTAATAGCTTTAGCGAACGGAATATCTACCTATAAAATGCATAACGGACACAGAGGAATTAACCATCCAGTTAAAAATTTACTCACTGGTAGAGGAGAAATTACTTCACAAAACCATGGATTTGCCATTAACAGAGAGGAAACTGAAATACATCCAGATATAGAAATTACCCATGTTCATTTAAATGATCATACAGTAGCTGGTATTCGATTAAAAAATAAAAATTGTTTCTCTGTTCAATATCATCCTGAGGCAAGTCCTGGTCCAAATGATGCAGATTATCTGTTTGATCAATTCATAGAAAACATTCGATAATTTACATATGTTAATCTGATTTTAATAAATCTTTAAATTTTCACTAATAGTATTGTTTTTCTTTTAAAAAAGTTATTAATTTCTTAATACTTTTTTTGTTGAATTAATAATTAGTGTTACTTTTGTATTAGTGATGTCTAACATCACTTTCTTTTTCATAGCAATTTTTCCCACTCTTAGGAGTGGGTTTTTTTTTACTATCTATTTTTTTTGAATTCGGGTAATCCTAAATTAATAGTTGAAATCGTTTTCGTAATAAATATGCTTCTTTGTAAATAAAACACCTCCATATTGTGTAATTTAGCCAATAAATAAAACAAAAATTTCATTAAAATGAGTATTATCATAAACATTCATGCAAGACAAATATTTGATTCTAGAGGGAATCCAACAATTGAAGTAGATGTTACAACGGAAAACGGAATTTCCGGTAGAGCAGCTGTGCCCTCTGGTGCGTCAACTGGTGAGCACGAAGCTGTTGAGTTAAGAGACGGTGGTAAGAATTATATGGGAAAAGGAGTAAAAAATGCAATTGAAAATGTAAATACGCTTATATCACAAGAATTGCTTGGTGTTTCTGTTTTTGAACAAAATGAAATTGATCAAATTATGATTGATTTGGATGGTACACCAAACAAATCTAGATTGGGAGCTAATGCCATATTAGGTGTTTCATTGGCTACAGCTAAAGCTGCAGCTAATGAGTTAGGGCTGCCTCTGTATAGATATATTGGAGGAGTATCAGCGAACACACTTCCTGTGCCTATGATGAATATTATTAATGGAGGTTCGCATTCTGATGCACCTATTGCTTTTCAAGAGTTTATGGTTATGCCTGTTAAAGCTGATAATTTTTCACATGCCATGCAAATGGGATCTGAAATTTTTCACAACTTAAAGAAAGTTTTACATGATAGAAATCTTTCTACAGCTGTTGGTGATGAAGGTGGTTTTGCTCCAACACTAGATGGTACAGAAGATGCACTTGATACAATAGCTTTGGCTGTAAAAAATGCAGGATATAAATTGGGAGATGATATTATGATAGCTCTAGATTGTGCTGCAGCTGAATTTTATGAAGGTGGTAATTATGATTATTCTAAGTTTGAAGGGAAGTCAGGAAAAATTAGATCTAGCCAAGAACAAGCAGACTATTTAGCTGAATTAGCTTCTAATTATCCTATTATTTCTATAGAAGATGGTATGGATGAAAATGATTGGGAAGGTTGGAAATATTTAACTGATAAAATAGGTGATAGAGTTCAATTGGTAGGTGACGATTTATTCGTAACAAATGTCAAAAGATTATCTCGTGGAATAGAAAATGGTATCGCTAATTCAATTTTGATAAAAGTAAATCAAATAGGAACATTAACCGAAACTATTGATGCAGTTAATATGGCAAAAAATGCAGGCTTTACATCTGTAATGAGTCATCGTTCAGGAGAAACTGAAGACACAACAATCGCAGATTTAGCAGTTGCATTAAATTGTGGTCAAATAAAAACAGGTTCTGCATCACGATCAGACAGAATGGCTAAGTACAATCAGTTATTAAGAATAGAGGAAGAATTAGGAAATGTTGCTTACTTTCCAAAAGATAAAGCATTTAAAATATAAATAAATTTGTTTACAGCATTCAAACCTCTTAGTGTCAATTAAGAGGTTTTTTTTATTGATTTTAATATTAGTTAGGTGTTATTTTTTTCATATTCAAAAACTATCCAAGTTTTTTATAAAAAACTTCTAAAATACCTATCTTTGTGTCACTTCTTTTAAAATAGAAACTAAGAAAAAAATGTCAGAAACAGCTAAATTAAAAATCGGTGATAACTCATATGAATTTCCCATAATCAAAGGATCTGAAAATGAATTAGCTATCGATATTAAAACTCTAAGAGGAGAAACTAACGGAGTAATTACTATAGATCCAGGTTATAAAAATACAGGGGCTTGTAAAAGTGCTATCACTTTTCTAAATGGAGAAAAAGGAGTTTTGAGATACAGGGGTTATTCGATAGAGGATTTAGCAGAGAAAGCAGATTTTCTAGAGGTAGCTTATTTGCTGATTTTTGGAGAGTTACCAACTAAAGAGAAATTAGTTAAATTTCACTCTGATATTAAAGAAAATGCTATTGTAGATGATGATGTTAGAAAAATTTTGGATGCATTTCCAAAGATTGCTCATCCTATGGGTATTTTGTCCTCATTAACAAGTGCATTAACGGCTTTTAACCCTTCTTCGGTAAATGTAGATTCTGATGAAGAAATGTACCGAGCTATCGTGAAAATTATGGGAAAACTTCCTGTTTTAGTTTCCTGGGCAATGAGAAAAATTAATGGGTTGCCATTAAACTATGGTTCAAATTCACTAGGATATGTAGAGAATGTTATGAATATGATGTTTTCAAAACCTAATGAAGAATATACAGTTAATCCAATAGTAAAAGATGCTTTAAATAAGTTATTAATTCTACATGCAGATCATGAGCAAAATTGTTCTACCTCTACTGTTAGAATAGTTGGTTCTTCACATGCGGGTTTATTTGCTTCGTTATCTGCTGGTATTTCTGCACTTTGGGGTCCGCTTCATGGTGGTGCAAATCAAGCAGTTCTTGAAATGCTTGAGTCTATCAAAGAAGACGGTGGAGATACTAAAAAATATATGGCTAAGGCTAAGGATAAAAATGATCCTTTCAGGTTAATGGGATTTGGACATAGAGTTTATAAAAACTTTGATCCAAGAGCAAAAATTATTAAAGTTGCTGCTGATCAAGTTTTGAATGATCTTGGAATAGATGATCCAATTTTAGATGTTGCTAAATCTTTAGAACAAGAAGCATTAAACGATCCATATTTTGTTGATAGAAAATTATATCCTAACGTAGATTTTTATTCTGGAATTATTTATAGAGCCATGGGAATACCTGTTGAAATGTTCACCGTTATGTTTGCACTTGGACGTTTACCTGGGTGGATTGCACAATGGAGAGAAATGCGTTTAGGAAAAGAGCCTATTGGAAGACCCCGTCAAATATATACCGGAGAATCTCTTAGAAAATTCAAAGCTATTCAAAAAAGGTAGAGGCATCTTAGTAGAATAGTATTAATTTTTAAAATAAGTTTTTAAGGATTAAATCTATAGAATATTGTTTTAGCTAATCTAAATTTCTATATCAGTAGTTTTTATTTTTTTTCATGTTAAATTTAAATATTCAAAACGAAACTTCAAGGTTAAGAGCAGTGATATTAGGCACAGCTTATCATAATGGACCCTCTCCATCCCTGGAGCAGTGTTATGATCCTAAAAGTAAAATGCATGTAAAAGCTGGCACTTACCCTTCTGAGCAAGATATGATAATTGAAATGCAATCTTTAGCCAACGTGTTTGATAAGTATAATGTTAGTGTGTTTAGGCCAAAAATCATTGAGAATTACAATCAAATTTTTTCTAGAGATATTGGTTTTGTGATTGAAGATAAGTTTATTATAGCTAATATATTACCAGATAGAGATCAAGAAATTGAAGCAATAGATTATATATTAGATCAAATTCCAAATGAGAATAAAATTACGCTTCCCGAAGAATGCCATGTTGAAGGAGGTGATGTGATGCCTTGGAATAATTATATTTTTATTGGAACTTATTCAGGAGAGGATTATCCAGATTACATTACTGCTAGAACTAACATAAGTGCTGTAAAAGCTATACAAGATTTATTTCCTCATAAAACCGTTAAATCTTTTGAATTAAGAAAATCAAATGATAATGCTAAAGAAAATGCACTTCATCTAGATTGTTGCTTTCAACCTATAGGAAAAAATAAAGCAATTATCCATAAGAATGGGTTTTTGAATGAAAAAGATTTTAATTGGTTAGTAGAATTTTTTGGTAAAGAAAACGTATTTGAAATTACAAAAGAAGAGATGTATCAAATGAATAGTAATGTATTCTCTATTTCTGAAGATATCATAATTTCTGAAAAAAATTTTATTAGATTAAATACTTGGCTTTCAAATCAAGGTTTTACCGTAGAAAAAGTATCTTACTCAGAAATAGCTAAACAGGAAGGTTTGCTAAGATGCTCTACATTACCTTTGGTAAGGGACTAAATCTACAATAAGTTATAAATGATCTTGTGGATATTAAGATTAAAATTGATTATATGAAGAGTTATAATTAAAAACTATTGAATTCTCAACATAAAAAATATCTACTTTAGATTTGTTACTAGTATCTCAATAGAATTAATTATTTAAAAAAAAAGTTCATCACATAGTGATGAACTTTTTTATATGGTAGTAATAAGAAATTATTGTAAAGGTAAAATTACTTTATCAATAACGTGGACTACACCATTCTCTGCTTGAATGTCTACCAATGAAGTAATAATATTACTTACTCGATTGTTTGGGTCAGTTAATGTGAAATCTGATGTATTTGCTGTTATATTTCCACCTAAAGTTGCAACAGGACCAGAAGTTAATTGTCCTGAGAGAACATTAGCACCTACAATGTGATATAACAAAACGTCATTAATCGCTGAAGGTGGTAAATCGGTGAGTGCGTTTGCATTTAGTTCAGTTAACAAATCAGCAAAAGCGTCATTTGTTGGAGTAAAAACGGTAAAAGGTCCAGCAGTTGCATCAGAAACTGTAGAAATATATGGCACTGTTGGGCTTCCACTGTCAGCGTATACCAAAGCATCAACTAAAATAGACAGTGCGTTGTTGGAGGTTGCAAATGTAGCAATTGTAGGCAATCCAATAACTGCATCTACAACATGAACAATTCCGTTGTCAGCTGAAATATCAGCAGTGGTAACAGAAGAAACACCATTAAATCTTACACCATTTGAGGTGTCAATAAAGATTGACATTGACGCATTTGATGCTGAAGATGTAGCAAAAGTTGATGCATACCCAGTTGTTAAATCTGTAGATGCTAATCTACCTCCTACAACATGATTAAGAAGTATATTAGTTAAAACATCAACAGGAACCTCATCTAAACTACCAAAACCATTGTCTAGTAGAAATGTTGAGAAGGCTGCATTTGTTGGGGCTAAAACTGTGAAAGGTCCTTGAGTTTGTAGTGTTGTAACTAAATTTGCTTTCTGAAGGGCAGCTACTAAACTTGTAAAATCTTCTGAACTCTGTGCAATATCAACAATATTGTTAGTTACAGGAGGAATTACAGTATCATCATCATTGTCACATGATTGTAAAAATAAAATAGTTAAAAATAAAATAGGAATAATTTTTAATAGTTTTTTCATAATGTGGGTTTTAAATTGTTTAACAAAACTAACATAACATTAAACAGAAATATTATTAAATTTTGTTAAATAAAACTCAAAGACCTGTTAATTATTTCATTTTATAATTTAATTTTTAGTTTAAATTAAGAGCATGCTTCTTTTTTTTGGAAGCTAAAAAGTAATAATTTTGTGAACGAAACTTATTATTATGTTACAAACCACTAATTCAATTTTAATGATTCGCCCTATTAATTTTAGGATGAATGAGCAAACAGCTGTGAACAATTATTACCAAAAGGTTTTAGATAATATATTGCCTTCTTCTGTTAATGCTAAAGCTCAAAAAGAATTTGATGCTTATGTGGATAAGCTCAAATCTTTTGGTGTGCAAGTGGTTGTAATCTCAGATATAGAAAACACAGATACACCAGATTCTATATTTCCTAATAATTGGATTTCTTTTCATGAAAATGGTACTGTTGGTTTGTATCCTATGTTTGCTAAAAACAGAAGATTAGAGAGAAGGGAAGACATTTTGGATACGTTAGAGGAGGAGGGGTTTGTAATTAAAAACACAATTGATTATTCTAATGCTGAAAATCATGAGGTATTCCTTGAGGGAACAGGATGTTTATTATTAGATAGAATTAATAGAAAGGCATATTGTGCTTTATCACCTAGGGCAGATGAAAACTTATTGATCGAGTTTTGTGAAGATTTTGAATATACTCCAGTAATTTTCACTGCTAACCAGACAGTTAATTCTAAAAGAGAAGCCATATATCATACCAATGTTATGATGTGTCTAGCTGAAACGTTTGCTGTCATTTGTTTGGGAAGTATTGATGATAAGAAAGAGCGAAAAAATGTTTTGAAACATTTAAAAGAAGATGGTAAAAAGATTATTGAAATTTCAGAAGAACAAGTAGCTAGCTTTGCAGGAAATATGTTGCAAGTTCGTGGCACAGACAATGAATTATTTTTAGTAATGAGTAAAGCTGCTTATGATTCATTAACCACCTCACAGATAGCTCAAATAAATAATCATTGCAAAATAATTTCAAGTTCTTTAGATACCATTGAAGCTTGTGGAGGTGGAAGTGCGCGTTGCATGATGGCTGAAGTTTTTCTGCCTAAAATATAA